>JAAYBR010000098.1 GCA_012730045.1 Candidatus Hydrogenedentota bacterium
CGCCCCCTGGGCTCGCCAAGCTCCAGCTTGGCCTCTTGGGTTCTTCCGCGCGGGCCTGTTCGATCCGTGTTTCCCCGAAAGCCAAGGGGAAGCGTGGCGATCCCAGGGGCGCGGCCGCTCCAGCGAACCCGGTACTTTCTTGGCAGGCGGCCACCCCGGGCCGCCGCGGCAATCTCTTGTCGGAAGACCTCGGGTTTTCCATACCTCATGGGTGAGCACGCCCCTTCCACGCCGCAGCCGCTTTCACTGCGGATCCCCAAGGTGTGCGTTCCTTCGAACACGTCCGCGACCGGTTCTTATCCGGCGATCCGAACTGAAAATAGTGCTTGACTCTGGGAGCCTTTTGGGGTAGCATTCTTGTGACAGAGGGAAGAGTTCCGTGTGCGGAACGGACGTGAGTGTCGGTTGTGACGGGCGGAGACAAGTGCCGTGGGCACTTGTGGACAGTTTATGCTTGTTCACCGATTTAGGGCACGTCCAAGGGCTGGTTTCGGACACGGCGCGCTCTCCCGGCGTTCGGGGGGCATGCGTTTCGCGACCCGTTCAAGGCGGTCCACAACCGTGAAAGGGTCGTCGGCATGTTGAAACGCGTCCTCTTCCCCATGATGGTGCTCCTCTGCGGGGCACTCCTCCTCCCCCCACCGGCAATGGCCGCCAACGAGCGGGACATTGACTTCGACTGGATCGGCACCATGCTCGACACCCTGCTGTCCGGGTTCATCCCGGGGCTCGGCGTCCGGCTGGCGGATGCCGACCGCGACGGCGACGGCATCAACGAAGATGATGCCCTCGCCCTCCTCAGTGCCGTGTTGCGGGGGGGCACCCGCGTGCCCACCTCCGTCATCAGCGCCGCCGACCAGGAGCAGATACGGGCGGACTTCGTGGCCAACCGCGACGCAGTGCACAATGACTTTCATGTGTACGGAGAAAGACAGTTACTATTTTTCCGGCCGGCCGATGAATTCCTGCGGGGACAGTACGGGAACGAGCGGATTCCCTCCGTGCTTACCGACGTGCTCGGTGCCCATGGCGGGTCCCTGACCAGGGAACTGTTGCTGGACTACATGGCCGGACTCGTCACCATTGGCAACAACACCACCTCGTTCACGGCCATCAATGGTGACTTCATCGGCAAGCTGATTGACGCCCTGTGCGCCAGCATGGAGAATCAGGACCTTGCCGGCTTGGACAACATGTGGAATTTGCTTCGCGCATAGAAGAGCAACAACGGTGTGTATCTTAACTCCGGAAACAGCGCCTACCGCCGCTGGGGCACGAGTCCCACCTCCGGCAGGCGCAACGTGTTTGGCCCCGGCGGAAACTTCAACAACACGGGCAACACCAACCTCCAGAGCTACTCCGCTGCGGGTGGCGTGGCGATCCTTCCCACCGCCACCACCTGGCCCCCCAACACCTGGCGCGAGGCGTTCATGACGGGGGAGGGGATCACGCAGCATCCCATCCGCATCACGAACCAGCCCGCTGGCACCCCGCAGGTCACCCACATTACCAACGGCGACCAGAAAGTGAGCGGTTCCTGGACGCTGGGCACCGGCTGGGACCGGTGGAACCAGGGGCAAACGGACTTTGGAGGGCCAGAGTATTTCTGGGTGCTCCGGAAAGCCGCCGGCAACACCAACGAGGTGACGCAGACCCAGGCCCAGCAGCCTGCGGCGGCCAAGATCACCGAGGGCGTGACCTACCGTGTGGAGTTCGCCTACCGGTGGACCAACGACGATGACGCGACGCAGAGCGCAAACGGAATCAGCGTGGCTCTGGGCACCAGCGTTTCCGGCACCTTTACCTCCACCAACGAAAACTGGCACAACGAGGTTGTCTACCTCACGGCTGGCGGGGCAAACCCCTCCTTCCGCATCATCCCCACGGCGAATTTCGCAGGCCTCGTGGACAACGTGCGCGTGAAAGTGGCGGCGTTGTCGGGGGACGAGTTGGACCTGGGTGTCGTCACCCATGTCGGCGGCACCGGTCCCATCACCCGGGTCTGGGAGGATGCCCACAGTTTCCCGAGCTCGGAGGGGGGAAACCAGCTCAACAACGGCTCTTTTGGAGACAACCCCACCGACAATGCCCGGTGGACTCTTGGGTCTTTCGGCTGGCAGGAAAATGGCGGGCCCCTTAGCGTTATCCCCTCCGAGCGGGTGAGGAAGACCGCTAACGGAACAGGAGCGCTGGTGCAGCTTTCGACCAGCATGAAGCGTCCGCTCATTCCGGGGCAGCGCTACATTGTCAGCTACACCATCCGCCTCACTGCGGGCACCGTGCAGGCCTCCCTGGGCGGCACTGCGGGCCTGGTCCGGACCTCCCCCATCGGGGCGGCCAACAACGCGTATGGGGCCTCAGGGGGGGATGGCTCTTTCCCGAACTGCGAAATGATGAAGGAATTCATCGTCTGCGGGTCCGGCACGCAGGACTTCCGCATCACCCCCAGCAATGATGCCCGGTGCGAGATCACGGTCTGCGATGTCCGCCTGTTCAACTACTACGAACTCGACCCGTACTGGACGGGCGACCCGCCCGGCAGCCGGACGCCGGATTTCGTGGCCGACGGCAACGGCTACGCCGGCCTGGCAACGAACCACCTCCAGTTCTCGTACCTGCTGCCCAGCCACAACAATATCAAGCCGTGGCTGCGCCACTCGGACACCTACACCTCGCCGACCTATACCTCCGCGACCATCTACAACCCGCCCGATCCGCTTGGGGCGGTTCCGCCGAACGCGATTGCGGCGGACGCCCTGGGCGGCCGCACGACACGGATGGCCGTCATTGAGGTCGGCTGGCGGGCGCCTGAGATTTACCCGCAGCCGACCGACCAGACCGTGCCGCAGGGCGGCACCCTCACGCTCACCTCGGGTGCGCGCGGCGGCGACAGCGTGCCCACCTACCAGTGGCAGAAGAACATCTCCGGCACGTGGACAAACATCGCCGGCGCCACGTCAAAGACCTACACGAAGTCGGGCGTGGTTTCGGGCGACGCCGGCCAGTACCGCCTTCTGGCGACTTGGCCCGCCCCGACGTCCATGAGCATTGGATCCAACATCGTCACGGTGACCGTGGTCCTGCCGCCGAGCATCGTGTCGCAGCCTGTCGGCGGAAACAAGGCCGTGGGCGGCAGCCATGACTTCTCCGTCACCATCAGTGGCGGCGTGCCCCCCTACACCTACGGCGGCTACGTGAACGGCGTTTGGGCCGCAGACATCGGGCCGACTGCCGACACCACCGCGACTTTCACGCTCAGCCCGCTGGTGGCCGGCAACCAGGCGGACTACTTTATCCGCATCACCGACAACTCCGGCGCGTGGGTGGACACCAACACGGTCACGCTGACGGTGCTCGCCATTCAGACGCAGCCCGTCCCGGACACGGCGACCACGGGAACGGCCGCGTCCTTCTCCGTCACCCCGCTCGCCGGCAGCGGCGTGCCCGGCTACACCTACCGGTGGTTCAAGGACGGCACCCTCATTCCCGGCGCCACCAACGCCACCTACGACATCGCGGCCTGCGTCATGGCCGACGCGGGCAGCTACACCTGCGAGGTGCGCGACAGCGCCGGCGCCATTCTGGTGTCCAGCGCGGCCGTGCTCACGGTGAATGCCGCGGCCATGTCCGTCAACATCGCCGCCGCCCCCGCGAGCCCGATCTACCTGACCCAGAGCACCACGCTCACGGCGACGGTGAACGGCGGCTCCGGGTTCGCCAAGACCTACCGGTGGCAGAAGGGCGGGGTGGACATCCCCGGCGCCACCAACGCCACGTACGTGATCGGCTCCGCCACCGCGGGCGACGCGGGCGCCTACACCTGCATCGTCGGCGAGGCGGGGGTCCGTCCTCCGGCGGCCCTGGTCACGTCCAGCACCCTGCCCCTCGCGGTGAACGTCGCGACGATCAGCATCGCCCCGCAGCCCTCGGGCGGGTCGCGGTTCGTCACGCAGACGTTCAACTTCAGCCTCACGGCCACGGCGCCCGCCGGCACCCTGTCCTACCAGTGGCAGAAGTACAACACCGCGACGTCAACGTGGGTGAATGTGGCCGGCGGCTCCGGCGCCACCACCGCCTCCTACACCACGGCGGCCCTCACCCTGGCCGACGCCGGGGACTACAGCTGCCTGGTCACCTGCACGGCGAACCCCACCCCGCAGCGCAGCAACACGGCGACCCTGGTGGTCAACCCCCGCACGCCGGTGCTCACGGGCCCGAACAGCCCGACGGTCTATGTCAGCCAGACGGCCACGATCACCGTGGGCGCGACGGAGCCTCTGGGCGGCCCCATGAACTACCAGTGGCAGCGGCTCAACGGCGCGGTGTGGGAGAATGTGGTCGGCGGCTCCGGCGCCACCACCGCCTCCTACACCACCCCGGCCCTCGCCATCGGTGACAACGGCGCGCGGTACCGCTGCATTGTCACCAGCACGGCCGACGGATCCACCGCCACCAGCGCCGACGGCGTGGTGACGGTGCAGAACATTCCGGTGAGCATCACGGTCCATCCGTCCAACGCCACCCGGTACATTTCCCAGACCGCGGTGTTCTCGGTGACGGCGGCCGCGCCGCCCGTGGGCGCGAACACCTACCAGTGGCAGCGGCTCAACGGCGCGGTGTGGGAGAATGTGGTCGGCGGCTCCGGCGCCACCACCGCCTCCTACACCACCGCGGCCCTGGTCCTCGCGGACAACAATGCGCAGTTCCGGTGCGTGGTCGGCAACACCCTCGACCCGGGGGCTTCGGCCAACAGCAATGCGGCCACCCTGACCGTGCAGATTGTCCAGGCCGCCATCACCACCCAGCCCGTGGGCGGGTCGCGGTTTGTCAGCGAGTCCTTCACCTTCTCCGTGGAAGCGACGCCCCCGCCCCTCGGTTCGCCGACTTACCAGTGGTACAAGGACGGCACGCTCATCTCCGGGGCCACCAACTCCACCTACACGCGGTCCCCGCTCGTGGGGGCCGACTCGGGCAGTTACACCTGCGTGGTTGGCAACACCGTGAATCCCGGCCAGGGAACGGTCACCAGCAATGCGGCCGTTCTCACGGTGACCGAGTCCCCCATCGTGTTCTCGCAGCAGCCGGCGGGCGGACAGAAGTATGTCGGCGGCTCGCACAGCTTCACCGTGGCGGTCACCGGAAATGTCGGCACGGCCACCTACCGGTGGCAGAGTGCAACGGCTCTCGCCGGGCCTTACACGAACATCGCCGGCGCGACCAGCGCCACCTACGACATCCCGGTTCTGGCTCTGGCGAACGAGCGGTACTACCGCTGCTGGGTGGGCGACAACGCGCGGCCCTCGCAGCTGCCCGAAGTCCTCTCCAACCCCGTCCTGCTGGAGGTCCGGAACCCCGTCTCCATCTCGGTGCAGCCGGTGGGCGCCAACCTCGCCGCAGGCGCGTCGCACACCTTCAGCGTCACCGCCGCGGGCGGTTACACCCCGCTTAACTACCAGTGGTACCGCGGCGCGGTCGCCGTGGGCGGCAATTCCGCCACGCTGGCCCTCACCAACCTCACCTACGCCGACCAGGGCGTGTACACCTGCGTGGTGTCTGACAGCCTCACCAGCACGGCGACGACGGCCAACCGGACCCTGACGGTGCTGGAAATCCAGTCCCAGCCGGCCGGCGGCGACAAGGTGCCCGGACAGTCCCACACCTTCTCCATCGTGGTCACGCCGAACAGCGGCGTGCCCGGGTACACCTACCAGTGGAAGAAGGACGGGACGAACATTGCCCAGACCGGCAGTTCGTTCACCATCGGCTCGCTCGTGGCCGGCGACACGGGCACCTACACCTGCGAGGTGCGGGACGCGGCAAACGTCCTGATCGTCTCGGCAAACGCGGTGCTGAACGTCACGGCCAACCCGATCAACTTCACCACCCAGCCGGCGGGCGGCGCCATGTGGGTCACGGAATCCCACAGCTTCCAGGTGGTCTGCACGGGCGGCACCGGCGCGCTCACCTACCAGTGGGAGAAGCACGATGGCGCGGCGTTCGTGCCTGTCGGCGGCGCCACCAGCGCCACCTACACCATCGGGTCGCTGGCCGATGCGGACTCCGGCCGCTACCGCTGCCGCGTCGGCGACACCACGCGGCCCCCGGAGCCCTACGCCTACTCTGACGAGGCGGTGCTGACCGTGAGCCTGGTCGTGCCCAACATCACGGCGCAGCCCGAGGGCGGGGCCAAGTACTTCACGCAGTCGCACACCTTCAGCGTGACCGTGGCCTCCCCGCCCGTGGGCTCCCTCTCCTACCAGTGGCAGAAGGACGGGGCAAACATTGCCCAGACGGGCAGCTCGTTCACCATCCCCAGCCTCGCCGCCGGCGACGCGGGTGACTATCAGTGCCTCGTCACCTGTTCGGCGAATCCCGTGGCCACGCCGGCGACCCCGTCCAGCCTGGTCACCCTCTCGGTGTCGAACATCCCGGTCACCATCACGGACCAGCCCGACCCGGCCACCCGGTATGTGAGCGAGTTGGTCTCCATGACCGTGGTGGCGGAGAGCCCCGCGGACACCACCGGCACCATTCTCTATGTGTGGCAGAAGAACACCGGCACGTGGACGAACATCGGCGTCACCACGCCGACCCTGACGCTGAACAACCTGCAGACCACGGACGGCGGAACCTACCGCTGCCGCCTGTACAACAACGCGAACCCCGCCGGAACCTTCGTCTACACCGACCAGGTGGTCCTCACGGTGAACAACATCCCGGTCTCCATCACGGCCCATCCGGCCCCGGCGACCCGGTACATCTCGCAGACCGCAGTGTTCTCCGTGACGGCCGCCGCGCCGCCGCTGGGCGCAAACACCTACCAGTGGACCAGGGACGGGGTGGACATCCCCGGCGCCAACTCGGACAGCTACACCACCGGCGCCCTGACGCTGGCGGACAATGGCGCCCAGTTCCGGTGTCGTGTCAGCAACACCCTCGACCCGGCGTCCATTGACACCAGCAACGCGGCGCAGCTGACGGTTGAGATTGTTCCGGCTGCCGTGGTCACAGACCCTGTTGGCGCCACGAAGTACGTCAGCGAGTCCCACACCTTCTCCGTGGTGGCGGCGGTTCCGCCTGCGGGCGCGCCGACCTACCAGTGGCAGAAGAACGGGGTGGACCTTCCCGGGCAGACGGGCGCGTCCCTCGACCTGACCGACCTGCAGCTGGCCGACAGCGGGAGTTACCGCTGCGTCGTCGGCAATTCCGTGAATCCGGCTGGTCAGGGCACGGCCAGCAGCGCTGCGGCCCTGCTCACGGTGCAGCTGTCCGCGCTCACCATCTCCACGCAGCCCCTGGGCGCGCAGAAGGTCGTGGGCGGCAGCCACACCATGACGGTGGCGGCCTCCGGCGCCTTCGGCACGGTCACCTACCAGTGGCAGAAGGACGGCGCGGACCTTGTCGGCGAGAACGCCGCAGGCCTCGTTCTGTCCGACCTCCAGCTGACCGACGGCGGGTCCTACACCTGCCTGGTCGGTGACGCCTCGCGCACCGGCGGGGACCGGATCGCCTCGAACGCGGCGGTCCTCGAGGTGCGGGTGCCCGTCTCCTTCACCGCCGACCCGGTCGGCGCGAACAAGAAGGCCGGCGACAGCCACACCTTCACCGTCACGGCGGCGAACGGCTACATGCCCTACACCTACCAGTGGTACTGCGGCGCCACGGCCGTGGGCGGAAACTCCGACACGCTGGACCTCTCCAACCTGACGGCGGCCGACCAGGGCACCTACACCTGCGAGGTCACCGGCGCGGGCGGCACCTCGTCCACCAGCGCGGGCGCCCTGCTCACGGTTCTGGCCATCCAGACCCAGCCCGCCCCGCAGACGGCGGACGTGCACGCGCCTGCCGCCTTCTCCGTGGTCGTGGCCGCCGGCAGCGGTGTGCCCGGGTACACCTACCAGTGGCGGTACAAGGGCGCGGACATCGCCGGCGCGACCGGCGCGACCCTGACCCTGCCTGACTGCCAGGCGGGCGCGCCGGACGGCGTGCCGGCTCCGGTCAACCCCACGGGAACCGAGGGCGAGTACTCCTGCGTCGTCACCGACAACGCCGGTGTGGTCCTCGTGTCCGACGGCGCGGTCCTGACGGTCACCGCCGATCCCCTGACGTTCTCCACGCAGCCCGTCGGCGGCAGGGCCTATGAGGGCGGCTCCTTCACCCTCACGGCCGCGCTGCAGGGCGGCTACGGCCCCGCGTACACCTACCAGTGGAGCAAGGACGGCACGGACATCCCCGGCGCCAACGGCGCGACCTATGTGGTCAACCCGGTCACGGCGGCCTCCGGCGGTGTCTACACCTGCGCGGCCGGCGAGGCGGGCATCCGCCCGGCCCAGCTGCCGCTCGTTGTGTCGGATCCCGCCACCCTGCAGACGGCGCCGGCCCTCGCGGTCACCGCGCAGCCCGTGGGCGCCCACCTCTACGTCGGCGAGACCTTCACGGCCACGGTGGCGGCCACCGGTGGTTTTGGGACGCTCACGTACCAGTGGCGCAGGGACGGTGTGGACATCGGCGGGCAGACTGCGGCAACCCTGACCATCACCGGGGTCGGCGCGGCCGACGCCGCGTCTTACACCTGCGCTGTCTCGGACGAGCACACCGCGACCGTCGTCTCCGACGCCGCCGTGCTTCAGGTGTCGCCCAACATCACGATCACGACCCCGCCTGTTGGCGCTGATCTGAACCCGGGTGACTCGTATACCATGACCGCCGCCGCCACGGGCGGCAAGGGTGCCCTGACCTACCGCTGGACCCGCGGCGGGACCGAGGTGGGCTTCGGCCCCAGCTACACCATCGCCTCGGCGGGCATGGCGGATGCCGGCATCTACCGCTGCGAGGTGACGGACAGCGGGACCCCGGTGCCCCAGACCGTGACTTCGAACCCAGCGTTTGTCAACATCAACGCGGTGTTCGGATTCTCGCGTCAGCCTGCAAGCGAGAAGAAGTACATCGGGGAGGACCTCGTCATCAACTGCGAGGTGGTGTTCAACACGGGCGACGTCACCTATGTCTTCTACGACCCGCTCGGGCAGGTGATGGAGGGGTACTTCGCGTGGCCGGTCAATGAGCGCCGTTTGGGCAACCTGCAGGAGGCGAACTCCGGCAACTACTACGTGGTCGTGACGGACGACATGGGCACGCCCACCGACACGTCCGACGATCAGAGCATCACGTCGAACAACGCGCTGATCACAGTGCGGCCGCACCTCCAGATCGTCACGCAGCCGACGGGCGGCGAGGTGCCTCTGGGCGGCTCGGTCACCCTCACGGTGACCACGTCCGGCGGCCACCTGCCCATTGCCTACGAGTGGCGCAAGGAAGGCAGCCCGGCGTCGCTTGGCAACTCGGCGACCCTGATCCTCACCGGTCTGGCAGAAGGCGATGCGGGCACCTACTACGTGATGGCCATGGACAACCACACGGACATCGTCGAGTCGCAGCACGTCCAAGTGTCGGTCAAGAACGTCGGCGCGCCGGCGGCGGCGGGCCTCGGCCTGGCGCTTCTGGCGGCCCTGACCGCCCTCGGCGGGGCGGTGACGATCCGCCGCCGGAAGTAACCGAATCAACAGCGGGCGCCGCTTCGGCGGCGCCCGCTCACGGCAATACAACCGCCGGCCCGCAGAAGCGGGTCGGCGGTTTCTCTATGCCATGAGAGTGCCCATCGCATCCATCGCGCCCAACAGACCTGTCGGACCGGACCCGTCGGACCCGTCGGACCCGTCGGACCCGTCGGATCGGTCGGATCGGTCGGATCGGTCGGGGCGACAGGGGCGGTCGGGGCGACAGCGGTGGATCAGAGGGCGCGGGGGGGCGAAAAAAAAGAACCGGCCCGCCGCAAAGGGCTGCGGCGGGCCGGGGGTGTTTCCGGCAGGCGGGGCGCTTCGGCGCGGCGCCCGTCTGGCTCCTACAGACCGAGCACCGTGTCCATCTCCCTGGAAATCTGCGTCATGCGGTCCTTGTCGCCGCCGTTGACCTCCGCCGTGGCCCAGCCGTTGAAGTCAATGGCCGCCAGTTCCCTGCGGACTTCCGCCCAGTTGGCGCTGCCCTCGCCGATGTTCACGTCGAATCCGGGCCAAAGGCCCTTCTCTTCCATGATCTTCTTGCTGTAGTCCTTGATGTGAATCTTCTTGATCCGCTTGCCCAGCACTCGGACCCACTGCTCGGACCAGCCATAGCGGAGGATGTTGCCCACGTCGAAGTACGCCGCCAGCCAGGGGCTGTCCAGCTCGTCCACGTAGCGTGCCATTTCCAGCGGGCTCAGCAGGAAGTTGTTCCACACGTTCTCGACCAGCAGCGGCACCTTTTTCTCGGCCGCGTAGGGGATGGCCACCTCCCGGTAAACCTTCTGGGACCGGGCGTACAGCTCGTCGTAAAACACCCCGTCCTCCACCTTCCCGGGCACGATCAGCACCGAGTCCGCCCCGACGGCGGCGGCGTAGTCAATGCTCTTGGGGATGTCGTCCAGCGACCAGCCGTGGACCACGCCGTGCACTTTCATGCCCGCCTCCTCGGCGGCCTTGTTCAGCACGTCGGGGTCCACCTCGTTCGGGCCGACTTCAACGCCGTCAAACCCCACCTCCCTGAGCAGCTTGAGCTTGTCGGCCGGGCCGCCGGACACCTTGGCCATGCCCAGCCCCACGGCCTTCTTGATCCGTCCCCTGAGGGAGACGTCCTCCGCGGCGCACGAGACGCCCGAGAGGGCCGTCACCCCCGCTGCCACCGCGGCCATTTTCAAGAAATCGCGTCGTTCCATCTGTTTGCTCCATGGTGCCGGGCCCTTCCGGGCCCGGCGGTTCGCACGGGTTATGTCCTAGAAGTAGCGCCGCCCCTTCTGTCCGGGCACGGGAACGGGGTTGGCCTCCAGGTCGCCGAACTGGAGATCCTCGGGGACCAGCGCCAGGTCGGAGTTCATGCACTGGTCCCAGGTGACCGTCTGGCCGCTGTACGCGGCCATGCGGGCCATCACCGCCGCGGCGTTGCTCTTCACCATGTAGTCGCCGTTGTTGATCACCTCCCCCGCGCGGATCGCGCGGAAAAGGGCGTCCAGCTCGTTCTGGTACATGTCATCGGGCTCCTCGGAGGACCACTTCCACGCGTCCCCGCCCGCGGGCAGGATCGTGTGCTCCTGAATCTTGGCGGTCCCCTTCGTGCCGTAGACATTGTCATACACCGCCGTGACGGCGTTCTCCCACTGGCGGCACGAGCTGAAGGCGCGCACGCCGTTCTCCCACTCGAAGACCGTGTTGAAATGGTCCCAGACATTGCCGTACTTCGCGTCCGTGCGCACCGTGCGCCCACCGCTGGCGGTGGCCTTCGTGGGCGGCGCGTCGCCCATGACCCACATCATCTTGTCCAGGCTGTGGATGTGCTGCTCCACGATGTGGTCGCCCGAAAGCCAGTCGAAGTAGATCCAGTTGCGGAGCTGGTACTCCAGCCGCGACCACTCCTTCTTGTCGCCCCGGTGCCAGAGGCCGCTCGTGTTGTAGACCGTCTCGATGGTGACAATGTCGCCCACCGCCCCGTCCTGGACCCGCTTGATCGTCTCCCGCTTCTTGTTCTCATAGCGGTAGCAGAGGCCCGAAACGACATTCAGCCCCTTCTTCGCCGCCTCCTCGCACGTCGCCCGCACGGCGCGGAGCCCCGGTCCGTCCACCGCCACCGGCTTCTCGCAGAAACAGTGCTTCCCGGCGTCCACCACCGCCTTGAGATGGGCCGGACGGAACGCGGGCGGCGCGGCCAGCACGACCACATCGCACATCTCCAGCAGTTTCTTGTAGCCGTCGAGGCCCGAAAACTTGCCGCCGTCGTCCACGGACACGCGGTCCTTCGCGGGGCCCTTCTTCAGGCTTTTCAGGCTCTCCTCGATGCGGTCGGCAAAACCGTCCGCCATCGCCACCAGCCGCGTGTTGGGGTCCGCCAGCAGGGCGTTCTGCATGGCGCCCGTGCCGCGCCCGCCGCAGCCGATGAGGCCGAGCTTGAGTTCTTCGGCGGAGGCGGCCCGCGCGGCGCGCGACGCCAGGGTCATGCCCGCGAGGGCTGCGCCGCCGGCAATCATGAAATCGCGGCGGCTCTGGGAGGAAATGGACATGCGATGCTCCTGCGGGCGGCCGGCATCAGACCGGTCCGCCGGTTGTCGGTGAACAGGGGAAAACCCTTTTTCCGAAGCCCTATCAAACCACTTTCGCCCCGGCGTTTTCAATCTTGCGGCGGCGAAAAAAGGGCGGTCACGCGCTGTCGGGCGGGCCGGGGCGCGTGTTGCGGCGGGCGGCCTGGAACTTGGCCAGCTTTCCCCGCGTCATGCGGCGGACGACCCACCGCACCAGGCGGGGAGACAGCCGGTTCAGGCGGGCGAGCCACCGCGCATGGGCGGTGATGAACACCACGGGCCTGCGCCGGTGCAGGGCGCGCAGCATGTCCGCCGCCGCCTTCTCCGCCGGCAGGACCAGCCACTGCGGCACCGGGTCGGGATTCCCCGTGTATTTCCCCTCATTGTTGACGCTGCGGATCTCGCTGGCCACGAAGCCCGGGTTGATGCACGTCACGGACACCCCGTGCTCGTCCAGCTCGTGGTAGACCGACTCGGTCAGGGACATCACGGCGGCCTTGCTCGCGTTGTACGCCGACGTGGTGGGGCTGCCAAAGCATCCGGCGAGGCTTCCCACGACGCCCAGCCGCCCCTTTGACCGGATCAGGTGGGGAAGGACCGCCTGGATCGTGGCGATGACGCCGAAGAAATTCACCTCAAACTGGCGCCGGTAGTCCCCGAGGGTCAGCGCCTCCAGGCATCCGGAAACGCCGAATCCCGCGTTGGCGACCACCACGTCTATGCCGCCCAGCGCCTCCGCGGCGGTGTCTGCGGCGGCGCGCAGCCCCTCCGCGTCCGCCACATCGCACGCGCACACCAGCGCGCGCCCCCCGGCGGCCTCAATGTCCCGGCTTACCTGCTCCAGCCGGTCCGGCCGCCGCGCCACCAGGGCCACATTCGCCCCCTCCGCCGCAAAGGCGCGCGCCAGCGCCGCGCCGATGCCCGAAGAGGCCCCCGTGATGAACACCGAAGCGCCCTCAAACCGCCGCATGGCTTTTGTCCTCCCGGGCGCGCCGCCCGAACCTAATGGATACGCTTCAGGGCGCGCCCCTGGTACCAGAGGTTGTTCCCCTTGATCTCCGCGACAATGCTGATGTTCTGCCCCATGGCGCTGGCCGTGGCGCTCACCTGGTTTCCGGAGACGTTCCACGTTCCCCCCACCGCGCCCACCATCTGGTGATGCGCCACCAGCTGCCCCCCGGGGTTTAGCTGAATCTGGATGGTCCCGTAGGGCGTCGGCGCCTGCCAGGCGGTGCCGGGCAGCGTGGCGGCGCTCAGGCCCGACTGCGCGGGCATCGCCGGCGCCGGCTGCGGGGCGAAGGCCTGCGGCGGCGGCGTCTGGGCGGCGGGGGCGGCCGGGGGCGGGGCAAAGGCGGGCCCCGGCGCGGCCGCTGGGGCCGCCGCGGGGGCGGTGGCTGGGGCCGGAGGCTCCCGCAGGGCGTTCATCACCAGCGGCGCGGCCAGAAAGAGCACCACCAGGATGATGACGATGATCGGGAACTTGCTGTTGTCCATGGGTATAACATCCACAGGGGACGGGGGGTGCCGCCAAACCAGACACCAGCCCGCGCCCCTACTCTTGGGATAATACCCCTTTTCGCCGGATGGTTCCACCCCGGGCCGGGCTAACACCTCCTGAACAATTATGGGGTATGATACTTCCAGCATGCCGGACGGTGGCCGGCCTCATGCCGCGGGACGCGGCAAACCCTCCCTTTGGAAACAGCCCATGAACACGCCAAGAAACTACCTTATAGACATGGACGGGGTGCTGGTGCGGGGACGCACGGCGGTCCCCGGCGCGCAGGACTTCATCGCGCGCCTGCGCGGGCGCGACGCCAAATACCTCGTGCTGACCAACAACCCCATGTACACCCCCGCCGACCTGGCGCACCGGCTCCAGAACAGCGGGCTCGACATTCCCGCCGACCGCATCTTCACCTCCGCCATGGCCACGGCCCAGTTTCTGCACTGGCAGCGCCCCCGGGGCACGGCCTTCGTCATCGGCGAGAGCGGCGTGACCAGCGCGCTCCACGAGGCGGGCTACATCATCACCGACCACGCCCCGGACTACGTCGTCCTCGGCGAGACCACCTCGCTGAACTTCGAGTCCATCACCAAGGCCATCCGGCTGATCGCCGGGGGCGCCCGCTTCATCGCCACCAACCCCGACTCCTCCGGCCCCACGGAGGACGGCATCGTGCCCGCCTGCGGGGCCATGGCGGCGCTCATCGAGCGGGCCACGGGCCGGTCGCCCCTGTTCATCGGCAAGCCCGCGCCCCTCATGATGCGCAGCGCCATGAACCACCTCGGCGTCCACTCCCAGAACACGGTCATGGTGGGCGACCGCATGGACACAGACATCATCGCCGGGCTTCAGGCGGGCATGGACACCATCCTGGTGCTCAGCGGCGTCACCGCGCCCGAGGCCATAGACCGGTTCCCCTACCGCCCGACCTGGGTGCTCAACTCGGTCGCCGACATCGAAGTGTAGGGGGCGCGATGGTCCGCATCCCCCTCTTCGGCAGCATGCGCGAGCTCGGTCCCCCGCCGAGGTATTTCCTGCTGTTCGTCGCGGTGAACGTTGTCTCCTGGCAGAACATCGTCGGCCCCTCCATGGTGCTGCTGGCGCGCAAGATCGGCATGCCCGAGTTCTTCGTAGGCATGATGCTCTCGTTCCTGCCCTTCACCTCCGTGCTCATGCTGCTCACCGTCCCCTGGGTGCCCCGGCTGGGACCCAAGCGCGTCATGATGTGGGCCTGGGGCCTGCGCAACATCATCTGCTGCATCGTCTTCACCCTGCCTTTGGCCCTCGCCTGGGGAAGGCCCCAGTTTTCGTGGGTTGTCTTCGGCACAGCCATCCTCGGCTTCTGCGTCATGCGCGCCCTCGGCGCGGGGGGATGGCTTCCCTGGCTCCACGAGATCGTGCCCGCCGGCCAGCGCTCGGCCTACTTCAGCAGCGAGACCGCCGTCACCCAGGTGATCAACGTGCTCATCATGCTGGCCCAGGCCGCCCTGCTCGCGGGCGGCGACGCGGGCATAGACCGTTTCCTCGCCATCTACGCCATCGGCATCCTGATGGGTTTCTGGAGCCTTCTGTGGATGCGCCGCATTCCCGGCGGCACCGCCGTGGAGGGGATGAGCGCCGTCCGGTTCCGCGAGGAGTTTCAGACCTGCGCCGCCGCCGTGCGCGACGCCTCCTTCCTCAAATTCATGCTGGTGGCCTCCTTCGGCATCTCCAGCATGTCCTGGTTCGGCGCCGCCAATGTCATGTACATGCGCGACGTGCTGCTCCTGCCCGACAGCGCCACCATGTCCATCAACGCCCTCTCCAGCCTCGGTGTCCTGTTCACCGTCGGATCGTGGGGCCGTTTCACCCAGCAGAACGGCAGCGGCCGCGCCATGTTCAAGAGCCTCATCGGCCACGGCTGCGCCGTGTTCACCGTGCTGCTGCTGCCGGTCGGCTCCCCCTTGGCCGACTACGGCATGGCCGGGGTCATGGTCCTCGGCGCCGTTTTCTGCGCCGCCTTCAACGTTGCGGCCAACCGCGCCATGCTCAACCAGGTTCCGGAAACCAACCGCGTCGGCTATACCGCCGTCTGGACCGTCATCACCGCCCTCGCCCTCGGGATCACGCCCCTGCTCGCCGGCGCCGTCATCGGCGCCTGGGGCCTGCGCGGCTTCCAGACCTGCTTCGTCATTTCGTCCGCCTGGGCGGTGCTCGCGGGCATCGTCAGCCTCTGGACCGTCCACGACAGCCACCTGGTGCCTCCGTCCGTCACCGCCATGCTCAACCCCCTGCTGCCCCTGCGCACCCTCGGGCGCATCCTCTGGATCACCATCGGCCTGGATGAGAGCAACACCCGCCCCCCCTCGGAATAACGCGGGACGCCGATGCGGGGGCAGGGGATAGGGGATAGGGGGGGGCGCTCCCAGGCTTCCCATGATTTCCCCCCTTCCCATCTCCGGGAATAAGCGGGCGCACCGGATGTTAACCATGGTGAACGCAAGGTTCAGAGATAAACAACCGGCCGGCCACTGGCGGTCAAGGAGAGTCAAATGAGCGAAAACAAACAAACCCCTGAGGTTGTGGAAGAATCCCCCAAGGGCGGCTGCGGATGCAACTGTTCCTGCGGCGGCGAGTCGGAGGATGCGCCGTATGTCTGGGAAAACCAGGCGTCGCCCAAACCGCCCAAGAAGACGGGGCGCAGCCTCCTGCTGATCCTGTTGCTCGGCATGCTGTTTGCGGGCGGTCTCAGCATGGCCACCGCCATGGCCGGCGACGGTTCGGCCACGGCCGGAACGTCCTGCGAGGGCAGTGCCTGCCCCGTCATGCGTCTGAAAGAGGCGGTGTTCCCGTCGAAGGCCTCCTGCGGTGACCAGGAAGGCAAGAGCTGCGGCGAGAAAGTCGGCGCCTGCCCCGTGAGCGGCGCGTCCTCGGAAGCCGCGCCGGCGTCAGGAGAGGCGAAACTCCACGAAACCGCCGCGCCCCGCGTGGACGCGTCGGTGCAGGCGCAGACCGTGAGCGCCGCCCTGGCCTCCTCCACAACGGAATGCCCGGCGGACAAGAGCACCTGCTGCAAGGGCAAGAGCTGCGGCGGGAAAGACAAGAAATAACCGGCCGACCCCCGACGGCCTGAAACGAAGACCTCCTCCCTGGTGATGTGACCCATCCCCTGGAAATGCCGGAGCGGACCCTTCGCTCCGGCATTTCTCCTTATTGCCCCAGCGCCTTCTTGCAGAGTTCCATGAGCATCCGCCCGTCGGCCAGGTCGCCCAGCTCCTTCTTCAGCGCTCCGGTGAGTTTCCCGGCGTGGTTAACCTCGGGGTGCTCCGCAAGATAGGCCCGGATGCGCGCCTCGAGGTCGGCCTCGCCGAGCTGCACCGGCAGGAACTCCTCAATGATGGCGATTTCCTGCTCCAGCTGCTCCACCATTTCCAGGCGGTTCACCTGCCGGAAGGTCTCCATGCTCTGCTGGCGCTTCTTCACCTCGGCGCGCAGGGCGGCGACCGCCTCCTCGTCGCTGACGCCGTCGGCGTGGGGCGACTCCTTCTCCTTGAGCAGCAGCGCCCCCTTCGCCATGCGCAGGGTCTCCGTGCGCAGGGTGTTCCGGTCCTTCGTCGCCTGCTTGATGCCTTCCTGAATGCGCTCGCGAATGGTCATGATGGGGCCTCCTTGCCCGTGCCGGGGACATGCTCCCCGCGCGGGGGATATGCTACCCTGTTCCGCGCGGCCGCCGCAAAGAAACGGCAAAGAGGAGACGACCGATGGAACTGCCTCCCATGTTTTTCGAGGTGCACCGCGACATGCCGCGCCAGGGCCCCGGGTCCGACGATTCCACCCTCCGGGCCCTGCGCCTGGCCGGGCCGCTCCCCACAGCCCCGGACATCCTGGACATCGGCTGCGGCCCCGGCGCGCAGACGCTCTGCCTGGCCCGCGCCACCGGCGGCCTTGTCACGGCGGTGGACACCCATCAGCCTTTCCTCGACGATCTGGCGGCCAGGGCCGCCGAGGCCGGCCTGTCCGAAAAGATCATTCCCCGCAACCAGTCCATGTGTGCCCTGGCCGACCCGGACGGCGCCTACGATGTGGTCTGGTCCGAGGGCGCCGTGTACTTCATGGGTTTCGAGGCGGGGGCGGGCGCCTGGCGCCGCCTGCTGCGGCCCGGCGGCGTGCTGGGCCTGAGCGAGGCTGTCTGGCTGACGGACACCCCGCCCGCGGAAGCCCGCGCCTTCTGGGATTCGGAATACCCCGCCATCACCTCCGTCGGGGAAAACCTCGACCTGCTGGCCCGTTCGGGCTACCGGGTCCTCGGGCATTTCATCCTGCCCTCCTCCGACTGGATGGACGGATACTACCTGCCCATCCGCGCGCGGCTGGCCATCCTGCGTCCGCTCCACGCCGGGAATCCCGGGGCGCAGGAGGTCTTCGCCCTGGAAGAGCGCGAAATCCGCATGTACGAGGAGCACGGCGACAGCTACGGCTACGCGTTCTTTGTCGCCCGCCGCGACGACTGATCCCCGGCCTTTCCATGCCCTCATAGCCCCGGCATAGGCGCGCCGTTCCCCGCCGCGCAAATCAAAGCCCCGGCATCGAATAGTCATTCACCGGGCAAAGTACTTTTTCGCGCGTCCCCCCGCACACTCTCCGCGCAACACCAACCTGCGGACCGTTTGCGGCCCGCCAACACGGGGAGACGCGCGATGAAGCACGCCGGAGACTATGAGGACGCACTGGAGAAGGACGAGAGCCGGGGGAACCGCCTGGGGGTGCCTGTGGCGCCGGAGCGGCTGCGGGACCTGCCCGCGTCGCGGGCCATGTGGTACGAGAGCGACGAGGACCTGCGCGAGCGCCTCGCGGCGGGAAAGGTGCGGGAGCGCCGCCTGCGCTGGGTGCGCGCGGCGCTGGCGCTGCTGTGCACGCCCCGCGAGCAGGCCTGCGTGCGGTTCTATTACTTCGGGGGGCTCGACATGCGGAGCGCCGCGGCGCGGGCGGGCACCAGCCCCGCGACGGCCTGCCGCGACCTGCGCTCGGCGGTGGCCAAGCTGCGGGAGGCGGCGCGGGCCCTTCCGAAGGACCACTTCGATGGGGAATGAAAAGGGGTCAGGCCTGGAGGCGGGCGGTCCGCGTGATGACCATGTCCGACAGGTCGGCCCCGTCATCCAGCACCGCGCCCGGCATGACCACGCAGCGCTCCAGCCGCGCGGGCCGCCGGATTTCCACCCCGTCGCCCAGCACCGTCTCGACCAGCTCGGTCCCCGGCGCGATGCGGCAGCCCCCGCCGGTGAGCGAGGGGACCCCGAGCGCGGCCAGCCGGCGGCGGGAGCAGGCGACCAGGTCGCCGATGTAGGTGAGGTTCATGTCCCACGCCACCACCGGCACGGCGCGCACCTCCAAATCGAGGTCCACGAGGATCTGGATCGAGTCCGTCAGCTCGTACTCGTCGCGCAGGGACGTGCGCGGGGTCCGCCGGATCGCGTCGAAGATGTGGAGGCTGAACAGGTACAGGCCGCAGCCCTTGAGCATGCTCTCGACGAAGCGCGGCTTTTCGATGACCCGCAGGACACGCCCGTCGCCGTCCGTGCGCACGCTGAAATTGCGGCGCACCGCCTCCACGTCCGTCTCCTCCCGCACGGCCAGCGCGGCCGCCGCGCCGCGCGCCTCGAACTCCGCCACCAGACGCTCCGGCCGGTCCATCTCGAAGAAGATGTCGCCGAGGAAGAGCAGGAAGGGGCGGTCCACAAGCGTTTCCAGCTGGCCGACGGCGTGGGCGAGGCCCAGCCGCTTCTCCTGCTCCACATAGCGCAGGCGCACGCCGAAGGCGGACCCGTCCCCCAGCGCGGCGGTGATGCGGTGGCCCAGATGGCCGATGACCACGAGGATGTCCGTGACGCCCAGCGCCCGCAGGTGCTCGATCTGGTAGACGAGCAGGGGCTTGTTGCAGACCGGCGCGACGGGCTTGGGCACCTCCTCGCCGAAGGGGCCCATGCGCGAGCCGTGGCCCGCCGCCAGAATCACGCCCAGGTACTTGCCGTCCGGCATCACTCCTCCTCGTTTGCGGGCGGGGCCGCCGCCTCGGGCAGACCGGCCAGCGCCGCGCGGAACGCCCGCAGCACGTCCGGGGCAAACAGCAGGAAGCGGACCTTCTTCAGGCCGGGACGCTTCCGCAGGAAGTCCGCCGTCGTTCCCAGCGCGACGCGCGCGGCCTCCTCCGGGGGATACCCGTAGACCCCGCAGCTGACGGCGGGAAACGACACCGTCTCCAGCCCGTGCTCCAGCGCCAGCCGGAGGCACTTCTCATGGCACGACGCCAGCATCTCCGCCTCGCGGCCCCGCCCGTCGCGGTAGACCGGGCCCACCGTGTGGATCACATGCCGCGCCGGGAGATTGTGGCCTTTGGTGATCTTTGCGTCCCCCGTGGCGCATCCGCCCAGCGTGCGGCACTCCTCGAAGAGTCCCGGCCCGGCGGCCCGGTGGATCGCGCCGTCCACGCCGCCCCCCCCCAGCAGCGTGCTGTTCGCCGCGTTCACGATGGCGTCCACCCGCTCCCGCGTGATGTCGCCCGCCGCCAGTTCCAGCACCGCGCCGTTGATGACCACCGCGTCCATGATGCGCCCTTTCCATGCCGCCGCGGACATTGTGGGCCAAACCCCCGCGCCCGCGCAAGCGGGAGGGGAATGGCCGCAGGAAAAGCGCACCCCCCGGGAGGCATGGACAGGATGGACAACATGGACAGGATGGACAACATGGACAGGATGGACAACATGGACAGGATGGACAACATGGACAGGATGGACTTTGTCCGTGAGGGTCCGTGCAAGTCCGTGCTGGTCCGTGCTCCCCGGCCCTAGAACAGCACCACGTCCACCCGTTTCGCGTTCTTGCCGCCGGGGTGGAAGAGGAGAATGTCCTCCGCCGGGTTGCCGTTGAGGGACGCGGGTTCGGCGATGCCGAAACTGGGCACCTCCACGGAGGCGCAGGGCTTGGAGGCGAGAAACTGTTTCTCCTCCCCCGCGCGGACCACCAGGGTGTCTGCGGACTTCCCGTAGGCCACGTCCAGCCGGCCGTCGCCGGTGAAGTCGCCGAAGGTGTAGGCCACGCGCTCGCGGCCCTCCGGCGCGTCCATCGTGAGGTTGGTGGAGAAGGTGGGCTTCTTTCCGAAGTCCGTCCCGTTGAACAGGTACACCTCGGAGTGGATGGCGATCTTGCCGCGCACGAAGTAGTTGATGAAGTTGGTCACGCCCAGGGGAATGCTGATCTGGACGATGTCCTGCCGCCCGTCGCCGTCCACGTCCTTGAGCACCGGCGCGGACACGCCGCCTTTGAATGTGAACTCCGCCGCCGGCGTTTCCGGGTAGGTGAAAGGCTTCTCCGCGAGGTAGACATGCGTCTTGGCGACCATTTTCACCGTGCCCTTCACCTGCGTCACCACCAGGTCGGGCAGGCCGTTTCCGGAGATGTCCTCCATGGCCGTGTGGGCGTCCCACTTCTCGTCCAGCGTCATGGGCACCTTGAACCGGTGCGTCTCTTTCCACCCCTCACCGGAGGCGAAGTCGGCGTACTCGTCGCTGAGAAACGCGAGGGCTTTCACCCTCTCCCCGGGCAGGGTGAACGGGTGGACCGCCGGAAGCCGGTGGGTGATGTGCGTGGACTCATAGCGGCGGATTTCGCTGCGCACGTCGCAGGCGACCGTGGCCACCGGGCCGTCCAGCCGCTGCAGGAGCAGCCCCGACGGCGACGGGATCAGCCAGACATCCCGCCCGTCGCCCAGCAGGTCCACGGCGGCTTTCTTGAGGAAGACAGGCTCCCGCGAGCCGCAGGGAAGGAGGGAGGGGAAGCGCGCCCCGCCGGTCTTCTCAAACGCGCCGTTGCGGAACCCGTGGACCGTCGCGCCGTAGGCGTCCAGCACGACCACCTCCTTGGGCGGCGTCCCGTCGCACTCCGCCAGCAGGACGGCGCCGGACATCTCCGGCAGGGGGAGGGTGGCGCTGGGCGAGGCGGGATAGCCCCCGGCCTCATCGGCGAGGAAGAGCAGGACCTCCTTGTCCAGGGGCGACGCCTCCTCGTCCGAGCAGAGGAGCAGCACGTCCGTCCGGCCGTCCCCGTTCATGTCCCCCTTTTCCACGTCCCACACATTGACCCTGGCCGACAGGGCGAAAACCTGCGGGGATTCCCCGGCCGCGCCGAGCAGCGCGGCGAGCAAAAGACATGCGCACCCCATGGGAACGTCTCCTGGCGGTTGTTACAGGCGTCCGCGGGGCGGACGGCACCGCCATAATACCCGATTCCCCCGCGACCGTCACGCGGGGGTCAGCCTGCGGGCGCGGTCTCTGCGGGCGGGGCCGCCGCCGCGGCGGGCTGCATCATGGCCTCTGCGGGCGCGCTGCGCAGTTCACCGCCCGTTTTGCGGAAGACCGCCTGGGCGCGCAGGGCCGCGGGGGCCGACGCCGCTGCGTCGGGCACGGCGCGGAAGGTGAAGACAAAGGGGAACACGGGGGGCTGGATCCACGCGAAGGTGATCTCGCCGCGCGTGCCGGGTTTCGGGGCAACCACGGGCCGGTCGCCGCCCACGGCCTCCTGATAGGCCCACCCCGGCGGCAGGTCCTGCATCAGGCCCAGCGCGGTGACGGGCCCGTCGCCGGAATACTCCATGAGCACCGTGATGTCCGCAGGCTGTCCCGGCGTGAAGGCCGCGCCGTCCCCCACGAACTCCAGCAGGATCTCCGTGGAAAGCGTGTAAGGGTCCGCGGGCGGGGCGGCGGGCGGCGGCGCCGGCTTCGGCGGCGCGGGCACGGGCACGGGGGCGGCGGGCATGGGAGCGGCGGGCGCAGGGCCTGCGGGGGCCTCCCCCTCGTCCACGCTGACGGGGTTGGCGGATGGGGCGGAGGCGTCCCTGGCGGGGATCCAGACCAGCCACGCGCCGACGGCAACGAGTCCGGCGGCAAATCCCAGGACGTACCAGCGCTTCATGGCGTCTCCCCCCGATCCTCTTCCGCGCGCGTTCCGGGCATCCTCACGGACTCGGTCTCAAAGCGGTCGGGGGCCAGTATGCCTCCGGAGACAATCGCCTTCACCGCGTCCTCCACCGTCATCCGGCACACAAGGACATCCTCCTCGGGATACAGCTCCAGCATGCCCACGGTGATGTTGGGGGTCGTCGGCAGATACACGCGCTGGTACACGGTGCCGCCCGCGTCGCGCGCGGTTCCGATGAGGAAACCGAGGCAGTAGGCCCCCCGGAACGGGAACGGCACGAGCACGGGCACCTTTGCGGTCTCCCCGGCATTTTGAAAGGTCAGCGCCTCCACCATCTGCTTGGACGCCCCATAGATGGTCTTCACCAGGGGCAGCTGCTCGATGAAGAACTCGCCCATCTGCACCAGTTTGCGGCCGAGGAAGGCGGTGGTGACCGCGCCCACGAGGTACACCCCGGCGATGAAGGCCGCCACGGACAGGACGGTGACCACCTGCGCGGGAAAGTCCCCGAAGGCCGACTGGGCGAGGGGGGTCAGTTTTCCGATGCTGATGTTGTAGATGAAGCGGATGACCATCACCGTGATCACGATGGGCACGATGAGCAGCAATCCGGAGAGAAGGCGGTTCCGCACCAGCACGCTCACGCGCCGCCCAAGGCGCCGTGCGCGGCGGCGGAGTTTCATCGCGGGCTGCGGGTCGGCGGGGTCATCCTCGTCCCGCTCGGCGCCCACCTCGGGCAGGAGGGCATCCACATCCGAGATGGGGCGCATGTCCATGTCGGACGGCATCAGGATGCCCCCGGACAGGGCGGATTTCACAGCGTCCTCCACGGAGATGCCGGACGAGTACACGTTCCCCGCCGGATACAGGACAAAGTAGCCGCTGGTCGGGTTCGGCGTGGTGGGAACGAAGACGCGCACCCGGTCCCCCACGCCCTCCACATGGGACTTTCCCGTCAGAAACCCCAGGGAAAAGACGTTGCGCGTGGGGAAACTTACCAGCACGGCGGCCTTGTACTTGACCTGCTCCTCGCCGGGGCTCATGGTCTCCACCACCTGCTTGGCCGCCCCGTAGATCGTCTTGACCACGGGAATCTTCTGGAGGACCAGCTCCAGCAGGCGGATGAGGCGCTTGCCCAGGGCGGCCCGGGCGACCACGCCGAGCACGAAAAGCGCGGCGAGAAAGAGAAAGACGGCGGCCAGCACCACCGCCGCGTCGGGAAGCTCCCCGGCGACGGGGCGCACGAAGGGGACCAGCCGCGCTGCGGTGAACCGGTAGATGAAGACCACGGCGTAGAGGCTGATGCCCAGGGGCACCACCACCAGCAGGCCGCGGAAGAGATAGGCCTGGAGGCGCGCCGCGACCCGCGCGCGAAACCCCTTCTTCACTTCGGGGGCGGGACTCATTTTTTGGCCTTTCCGTCCGTGTCCCCGCAGGGCGGAACGGGGCGCGCGCGCCACTCGGGGTTGATCCGTTCCTGCACCTCCCAGGCGTCCAGAATCACCAGCGCCGCCATGTTCTCCACCACCGGCACGGCGCGCGGGACGATGCAGGGGTCGTGCCGGCCGAGCACCTCCACCTCCACCGCATTGCCCTGGAGGTCCATTGTGCGCTGTTTGGAGGCGATGGACGCCGTCGGCTTCACCACAATGCGCAGGATGACGGGCTCGCCCGACGAGATGCCGCCGAGGATGCCGCCGTGGTGGTTGGTGACGTGGCGGCCGTCCGCCATGGCGTCGTTCGCCTCGCTGCCGCGCATGCGCGCGAGGGCGAAGCCGGATCCGACCTCCACCCCCTTGATCGCGCCGATGGTCATGATGGCCGACACCAGCCGCGCGTCGAGTTTTCCGAACACGGGATCGCCGAGGCCCGGCGGCAGGTTGTGTATTTCAAGCTGGATGATCCCGCCCACGGAGTCGCGCAGGCCGCGTGCGTCGAGGATGGCCTTCTCCATGGCCGGGGCCGCGTCCGGGTCCGCGCAGCGCACGGGGTTGGACTCGATGGTTTCGTAGTCGCATTTTTCCGCGCGGATGCCCGCCACCTCCACCGCGTGGGCCACGATGCGGACACCCTCGGCCTCCAGAATCTTTCGCGCCACGGCGCCCGCAGCCACGCGGCAGGCCGTCTCGCGGCCAGACTGCCGCCCGCCGCCGCGGTGGTCGCGGTGGCCGTACTTGCTGTAGAAGGTGAAGTCGCCGTGGCCGGGGCGGAACAGGTCCTTCAGGGTGTCGTAGTTTATGGAGCGCTGGTCTTCGTTGCAGATGACCATCGCGATGGGCGCGCCGGTGGTTTTGCCCTCGTAGACCCCGGAGAGGAGGTGCACCCGGTCCGCCTCGCGGCGCTGGGTGACCACTTTGCTCTGGCCCGGCCGTCGGCGGTCCAGCTCCTTTTGGATGTCCTCCTCGCTGATTTCCACGCCCGGCCGGACGCCGTCCAGCACCGCGCCGACGGCCTTTCCGTGGCTCTCGCCGAAGGTGGTCACGCGGATGACCTCGCCGCAGGTGTTCGCCGCCGTCTGGCGCACCGCCAGCTCCTCCGCCACCAGGTCACGGAGCGTCTCCGCCAGTTCCTCCGGCGCGGCGGAGGTGGTGTCCAGCACAAGGTCCGCGAAGGGCCGAAGCACCTCGTCCCGGTGACGGGTCTGCTCCTGGAAACGGTCCCGCCCGTCCGGCACCTCCAGCCAGGGCGGCAGCCCGTGCTTCGTGGCGCGCTCCCAGAGGACCTCCTCCTCCGCGCGCAGGTAGACCATCACCGCGCCGAGGCGCAGGGCGCGCCGGGTCTCCGGGTCGAGCATGAGCCCGCCGCCGGTGACCACCACGGTGAAGTCCCGCCCCGCCGCCGCGAGGGCCACCTCGCGTTCCAGCGCGCGGAACGGCGCCTCCCCCACCGCGCGGAAGATTTCCCGGCAGGTCTTCGCGAGCCCCGTGCGGGTGCGGTAAAGGGCCTCTATCTCGGCGTCCGTGTCAAAAACGTTCAGGCCGGTGGCCGAGGCAAAGGCTCCGCCGACGGTGCTCTTTCCCGTGCCCTTCTGACCGAAGATGACGATGTTCATGGGAAACGTCCTTTCGTGCCCGGCGGGGGGGCGCTCAGGTTCCGCCGTTCTCTTCCGTCTTCTCCAGGCGGCCGCCCAGGGCGGCCACATGGTCGGGAAACTTGGGATACGTGACCTCAACGGCTTCCGCCGCCCGAATAATGGTCTCGCCCGCCGCGCGGGTTCCCGCGACGGCGAGGGCCATGGCAATCCGGTGGTCGTCGTGGCTCTCCACCATGGCGCCGCGCAAAGGACTCTCCGAAACGACGAGTCCGTCGGGAAGCTCCGTGATCCGCGCCCCCATCTTCTCCAGCTCCCGGCGCATGACGGCGATGCGGTCGGTCTCCTTGAGGCGCGCCTGGGGCACGTTCACCAGCCGGGTCTCCCCGGCGGCGAAACAGCCCATCACCGCCATCATGGGCAGGGCGTCGGGGGTGGCGTTCATGTCAATTTCGACGCCGCGCAGCGCGTCGGCGGAAACGCGCACGCCGTCGCCCTCCACGGACACCCGCGCGCCCATGGCCCGCAGGTATTCCACCACGGCCTTGTCGCCCTGGGTGTCCGTCATGTCCAGGCCGCGGCAGAACACCTCGTTGTCCGGCAGGGCCCCCGCGGCCAGAAAGAACGTCGCGGAGCTGAAGTCCCCCGGAATGTCGCGGTTGACCGGCTGAAAGGACTGTCCGCCGGGGATGTGGTACTCCATCAGGGAGGGGTCGGTGTGGACCGTCACGCCCTGCCGGGCGAGCCAGTCCAGGGTCATCTCCACATAGGGTTTCTCGTTCAGCAGGGTCACCCGCAGCCGCGTGTCGTCCGGCGCGAGGGGGCAGCAGAACAGCAGGGAGCTGACATACTGGCTCGTGACGGCCTCCAACTCGGCCTCGCCGCCGGACAGGGCGCCCTCCACCACGAAGGGGGGGGTGCCCGTGCCGCGCGTGGAGCGCACCGAGGCGCCCAGGGCGGTCAGGGTCTCGGCCAGGGGACCGCAGGGGCGCCGCCGCACCTGGGCGTCCCCCGTGAGCACCACCGCGCCCGGCCCGTCGAGCAATGCCGCCGTGCCCAGGGCGATCCGCATGGTCGTGCCGGAGTTCCGAACGTCAATGACATTCTCCGGCACACGGGGCCGGCCGCCCAGCCCGCGCACGCGCCAGCGGTCGCCCTCCTCCGTGATTTCCGCGCCCAGCAGCCGGTAGGCGTCGCGGGCGGCCAGGGCATCCGCCGACACCAGGGGCCGTCCGATGACGCTTTCCCCCTCCGCCAGCGCGGCCACGCACACCGCCCGGATCGTGTGCGATTTCGATCCGGGAATGCGCACCTCCCCGCGAAGGGGGGAACTGTTTATCCGAAATTCCATTATGGATGTCCTGAATGCCGGGGCACCGGGGTGAAACCGCGCGAAATCCGTGAGAAAAGATTAATGGTTTGAGCGGCGGCGGCGCAACTTTCCCGGCGGAAACAGGCGCAAAACGCCGCGCTTTCTTGCACAACGGCCCCGGAAAAAGGTTTCATATCCCTGAATCCAACCACGAAGGAGTTTTTTCATGCGGTCTTTCTTTCTGATGATCCCGCTGCTTCTCGCCGCCGCCGCGCAGGGGCAGCCCCTGGCGGGGCTCTACGGCGTGGAACTGGACGGGTCCCCGTGGGGACCCGTGGCCGGGGCGGCCGCCGCCGCCTTCACTGAAGCGGGATACACGGTGGAGCGTCTGCCGGAAGATTTCTTCTCCGGCGGAACACCGCCGGACCTCTCCCGCTTCGCGGTGCTGGTGCTGCCGGATGCCGGACGCCTTCCCAAGGATGCGTTGTCCGCGTTGGAGGCCTTCGCACGGCAGGGGGGAGGCATCGCCGCGCTGAACACGCCGCTGGGACGGGAGGCGCTGGTGCCGCTGAACGGGCGGTGGATGACCGTGCCCGCCTTCCGCGAGGCCTACGCGGCGGAGACGCCCAAGACGCCGCTGGTGGATTTTGCCGCCGAGGACATCTCCACCTGGCGGCCGGGTTTCCGCACGGCGGAGATGGCGGGGAAACACACGGTGGCCAACGGCGCGCTCCTGGTGGAAATCGCCAAGATGGACGGGTGGGACACCTTCGCCAAGGACTTCGCGTCGTCCCCCTTTCCCGGCGGGCACACCGCCACCCTGGTCCGCGCGCGCGCCGTCCGCAACGCCACCCATCTGGCGGTGGAGTGGACCGAGGCCGACGGATCCCGGTGGATCGCCTCCATGCCCCTGTCCCCCGAATGGCGGGACTATGTGCTCACGCCGGAGGACTTCCATTTCTGGGAGAGCGTGCCCGCGCGCGCCGGCACGGTGTTCAACCCGGAGAACGCCCGCAGCCTCACGCTGACCCAGGCCTTCACCCACACGGGCTACGCCGACCGCGACCTGGCCTACGAGGTGGCGACGGTGCACACCGCCCCGCTCTCTGAAGAGGCCTCGGCCGCCCTGCGCGGCCACAAGCCCGTGAAACTGGAAACGCTCTGCCCCGCGTACAAGTTCTTCCCTGTGGCCGACACGGCGCGCATGCGCGCCCGCGGGTGCCTGGAGGGGATCGGCGACCCGGGCCTGCCCGGCGCGTTCATGGGGCTGCACCCGCGCCCCACGCCCAACGGCTTCGACAAGGGGCGCGCGTATGCCTGGGAGCCCCTGCTGGCCGCCGAGTCCGCCTCGGGCGACTACCGGGGTGCCGTTGCCGCGCTGATGACCCATGCGGACGGCCCCTTTAAGGGCTCCCTGTGGGCCTCCTTCGCCGTGCAGGACCCCGCATGGTACCTGTCTCCGGCGGGGGGCGAAGCCCTGGCCCGCACGGCGCGGCGCATCAAGGAACCGGTGGTGCTGGTGGACGGCGGCGCGGACTTCTTCACCTGCCTGGAGGGGCAGGAGCTGCGTCTGGGCGCCACCCTGTTCAATCGCGGCCCGGAGGCCGTGGAGGGGCTCCGCGTGACCGCCTCCCTGACGGTCGGCGGCGCGGCACCGTTTGAGGCGGCCGAGGACGCCGTGCGCCTCGCGCCGGGGGAATCCCGGCAGATCGCGTTCCCCGTGCCCGCCTTTGACGGCGCCGCGACGGCCTCGGTGCGTGTGGAGCGCGGCGGGGAGACGGTGGCCGCCGCGGCGCACGAGGTGCGGGAATGGAAACCCCGCGCAACGCCGAAGTACGTCACGGCGGCGGACGGGCGCTTCGAGCTGGGCGGCGCGCGTTGGCGGCCCCACGGCATCAACTACATGCCGTCGTCCGGCGTCGCCACGGAGGACCAGCCGTATTTCGAGCGCTGGCTCAGCCGCCGCTCCTACGACCCGGAGGTCATCCAGCGCGACCTGGAGCGCTGCCGGAACATGGGGTGCAACGCCCTCTCCGTCTTCCTCTACTACGACGACCTTAAGGCGCAGAACCTGCTCGACCTCCTGCGGCGCATGGACGCCCTCGGCATGAAGGCAAACGTGTCGTTGCGCCCCGGCACACCCATGGAGTTCCCCTGGGAACAGGTCCGCGAGATGATCACGTGTCTCCGCCTCGCGGAAAACGACACGGTCTTCGCCTACGACCTGGCGTGGGAGCCCCAGTTCCGCCCCTCCGAGCGCGACCCGTTCAACAAGGACTGGGAGGAGTGGATTATCGAGCGCTACGGCAGCCTGGAAAACGCCGAGAAGGACTGGGGCGCTCCCGTGCCCCGCGACGCCCGGGGAAACATCACCAACTTCACGGAGGAGATGATCGGCGTGGAGGGGCCGTGGAGCCCCATGATCGCGGCGTACCGCCGCTTCCTGGACACGCTGCTCTACGCGAAGTACAGCCGCGCCCGCGACCTCATTCGGCGGATTGACCCGAACCACCATGTGAGCTTCCGCATGTCCATGGCGGGCGACCCCACGGACACCCAGCGGAATACCATGCTCTACGACTTCGCGTACTTGGGCGGCGCGGTGGACCTGTTTGAGCCCGAGGCCTACGGCCGCATCGGCGACTGGGAGCGCGTGAAGCCCGGGGCCTTCACCCAGACCTACGCCCGCTGGGCCAACCCCGCCCTGCCCATGATCTGGGCCGAGGCCGGGGTCCATGTGTGGGACATGGCGTCCATGTCCGTCCCGGAGGACAAGCTCGCCTTCCAGGAGCGGTTCTACACCGACTTCTACCGGATGGTCCTTGAGAGCGGGGCGGACGGCGTCCTCTGGTGGTGGTACCCCGGAGGCTTCCGGTCCAACGAGAACAGTGACTACGGCGTGATCAACCCCGACGGCACGGACCGTCCGGTGACGGCGGTGATCCGCAAACACGCCCCGCTGGTGGAGAACGCCCCCGACCCCGCGCCGGAGGATCTGCGGCTCGCCTTTGACCGCGACAGCCACACCAACGGCCTGTCCGGGGTGTACACCGCCCTGCAGGGGGAGTACTGGGACGCCGTGACGGCGGGGAAGACCCCCGGCCTGCGCACGGAGGGCACGGGCACCACATCGGCGGACTGCCCGCTCGTGGCCGTCGGCAACCGTCCCTGCACCGGGTCAAACCCGCCCAAATATCTTGATGCGTTTTTTGATGCCGTTCTGACCGGCGGAGGAAAACTGCTGGAGAGCGGCGCGACGGTGTCCGCCGCCGACCTGTCGCAGACCCCCTTCCTGGTGGTGACCCTGACCAATCTTGGCGAGGCCGCCCTGCTGGGCGGCGTGGACGCGGCGGGCCCCGGGACCGTCATGCTGACCGTGACGGCGGGAGGGGCGGCGGAGTCCGTGCCCCTGCCCCGGACGCTGGCCCGGTTCGAGCGGACCCGCGTGCGCGTGCCCCTGCCGAAGGGATGGCAGGCCCCCTGCGACTTGGTCCTCTCGCTGGAGGCGCGGGAACGGACGCCCTTCGGGCCGCGTCCCCGGATTTCGGTTGCCCCCTGAGGTGTGCTGAAAACACACGCGGGCGCGGGGAAGACTCCCCGCGCCCGCAATCTTTGGGCGTCCGCCGGAATCAGCGGATGTAGTCGTTGAGGATATTCTCCAGGTACTCCTGGCGGCCGCTGACGATCTTCGGCTCGCCGTTCTTGACGGTGTACGCCTCCAGATCGGCGAAGCCCACCTTGCCCTCCTCAATCAGCTTGCCGATGCCCTTGTTCCACCCGGCGTAGCGCTTCTGGACGAACTTCTCGATGGCCTTGTCCTTCATCAGGCGCGCGGCGATCTTGAGGCCCCGGGCGAAGCAGTCCATCGCGCCGATGTGCGCGTGGAACAGGTCTTCGGTGTCAATGGACTGGCGGCGGATGTGCGCGTCGAAGTTGAGGCCGCCCGTCTTGAACCCGCCGTACTTCGTGATGATGTACATCGCGAGGGAGGTCTCGTAGAGGTTCGTCGGGAACTGGTCGGTGTCCCAGCCGAGCATCTCGTCGCCCCGGTTGGCGTCCACGGACCCGAGGATATTGTTGGCCCCGGCGTACTCCAGCTCGTGCAGCAGCGTGTGCCCCGCCAGCGTGGCGTGGTTCGCCTCGATGTTGAACTTGAACACGTCGGCCAGCCCGTACTTCTGGAGGAAGGCGTGGCAGCTCGCCGAGTCGAAGTCGTACTGGTGCTTCGTCGGCTCCTTCGGCTTGGGCTCGATGTAGAACTGGCCCTTGAACCCGATCTTCTTCGCGTAGTCCACCGCCATGTTCAGGAACAGGCCCAGGTGGTCCAGCTCGCGGCCCATGTCGGTGTTCAGGAGGGTCTCATAGCCCTCGCGGCCGCCCCAGAACACATAGCCCTGGCCGCCGAGATACTTGGTGACCTCAAGGGCCTTCTTGACCTTCGTGGCCGCGAAGGCGAACACGTCCGGGGAGGGGTTCGTGGACGCGCCGGACATGAACCGGGGGTGCGAAAAGAGATTGCAGGTGCCCCAGAGGAGCTTCACGCCCGTCTCCTCCTGCTTCTTCTTCGCCAGCTTCACGATGTGGTCGAGACGCTTGTTTGTCTCGGCCAGCGTGTCCGCCTCCGGCGAGATGTCCGTGTCGTGGAAGCACCAGAAGCCCACGCCCAGCTTCGTGAAGAACTCGAAGGCCGCGTCCAGCGTCTGCTCGGCGACCTGGAGGGGGCTGTCGCCCGTGTTGTAGGCGCGGTTGTAGACCGGCGCGCCGAACATGTCGGCGCCGGCCGACTTGAAGGTGTGCCAGTAGCACACGGCAAAGCGCAGGTGGTCGGCCATGGTCTTCCCCATGACCTTTTCCTTCGGGTTGTAGTGCTTGAAGGACAGCGGGTTCTTGGAATCCGGCCCCTCATACTTCACCTTGCTCTGGACTTCGGGGAAATAGACGGTCATGCCATGGTCTCCTGTTTTTGGCGGTCTCAGTTGCTGCGTGCCCCACCGGACTCCTTGGGGAAGGGCGGGACTTCTTTTAGGAACGCGCTCCACCATACCCCCGATTCCCGCCCCGTTGCAAGCGCCGAATAATTCCAGGGGCCCCGGCGTTTCCGTACAGGCGGCGCGCGGAACGCGTCCCCAGGCAAGGAGCCGCAGCGTGGAAAAGAAGAAGGCGAAAGAGGACGGGTGCGTGGTGTTCTGCGGGGGGAAGGGCTGCCGGAAGGCCGGCGGGGACCGCGTGCGCAAGGAGCTCGAAAAACTTGCGGAAAAGGAAAAAGTGCGCCTGACCGTCGCAGAGACGGACGACTGCATGGGGAAATGCCCCCAGGGGCCCGTAGCCGTGGTGTGGCCCGCCGGGAAATGCTGCGTCGAACTCTCCAAAAAGGACGCCGAAAACCTGCTGGAACTGGCCACCGCCAGGAAAGGCGAGTAGGCGCTGCTTCCCTGATTCCCGAATATCACGCCGTGAGAACCGGGGCCGTGGCGGGCAAGAGATGGCTTTGCTTGGCTGCCAAGAAAGAGCAGGGTTTGCCGGGGCAGCCGCACCCTGGGATCGCCAAGCTTCCCCTTGGCTTTCGGGGAAACACGGATCGAACAGGCCCGCGCGGAAGAACCCAAGAGGCCAGGCTGGAGCCTGGCGATTCCAGGGGCGCGTGGTTTGGGGGATGGAGGCAGCCGGGGCCGTGGCGGGAACGAGATCGCTTCGCTGCGCTGCTAATGAAGTAAGTCGGCGAGAACGCCCGCAAAGTAGACGCGCCATCTTGGCGCGTTCTTGGGGTTTTCGTTGGCTCAAAGAACGCGCCAAGATGGCGCGTCTACTTTCCGGCCCTCCCGCA
>JAAYBR010000099.1 GCA_012730045.1 Candidatus Hydrogenedentota bacterium
TCAGCCAGACCAAATCCCAGACCGGCACGATGGAGTTCCTGCCCTACGGCGCCCGCCACACCGCCACCGGCACCCTGCCCCACCACCAGTTCACCGCCAAACCCTACGACACCGGCACAGGGCTCTACTATTTTCCCTACCGGCACTACTCCCCCGCCATGGCCCGGTGGACCGCACCCGATCCTGAGGGGCTAGCGGATGGGCCGAATGTGTATGGGTATGTCAGAGGCCGTTCAATTACGCACAATGACCCTATGGGCGAAATAATGTTAAGAATTCCGCCGACAGGACCAGACAGCAAGGATGATTGTATATCTGGCTGGAATAGATGTATTGATGCAGGGATACCACCGTTTCGCTGTTCCCTGTGCCTTAATAAATGTACTGCGCAGGCAAAATGGCCAAGGTGGGTACCAGACTGGCGTGGATGTGATCGCTGGTGTGGACCCGGTCCGAAAGCAAGATCGCCCAGAAGGACTAGCAAATAATGCTCTTCGGACATGAAGAAGAGACGGCTCTGGATGTATATTATCGGTATGCCTACATGGAGATACAACCATACTCCGAGTACTTCCAAGCGGCAACAGATGAACTCCTCCGAAGAGGAATTCACCATGACCAGAAAAAGTCAGCATCTCTTTTGATGGATTTATATCATCGTCGTTCGAATCTCTCAAGCGATAGAGAGGAATTACACCTTTTTCTGGCTTGTAGTCGGCACCCATCAGCAATTGACACGTGCTCGATGGAATACCTTGTTAACGCAAGGCTGCAAGCGACAGTCTTGGATGAGGTGTTTTTCATGGAAGAACCAACAATACAAATCGCGTGGCTTCCTCATATTGCGGACAATTCATATTGGGTATTTCAAACTATTCAGGATCTGCACGGGCGCGGCTGCTCAAGAGATGAAGTTCTTTCGTTGATGGATGGAAGAGAACTGCGTCTTTTTAGGTCTTTAGATGTCGTTGGCGACTTATTGAAGGAGTGCGGCCGGTTCATGACTGATGATGGCGCATCGAATTATGCGGAATTAGCACATATGGCTTGGTTGCCAAGGTTTGTATTATGCGACACCCTATTGAATGGGCTTGGCGTGTTGCTTTCCGAATCGTCTGACGGTATACCCAAGGGTGTCGTCCAATCAATTGTGGTGGGTTGCATTATTGATTACTCGCAGTCTATTCGGAAGGCGCGCGATGAACTGTTTTCGTACGCAGGTAAAGTGATAGAGCCATCTCCCGAGACAAGGCCCATAGAAACAGTGAATGAGCTTATTGAGACATATTGCAGTGTAAGCCATTCAATTCTTCGACATGTATTTAATCACGAGGGCGGTGTATATGAAGAGTCTCTTGCGCGCCTTGATGCAGTGGTTAATTCATTATAGCGAATAGGAACACAGGGGTTATTACGAACCCTCACCCTGTTGTCGCTTCCGTGTTCGGTTGTCCTGCGGCGACCTCCGCCGGTAATGCTGATATGATTTTTTTTCGAAAACAGTTTCTGGCGGCGGCGGGGCGGTTCCTGTGGTTTTCCGGACGCGGGGGTCCGAAGAGGACACAGAATTGCGCAGATGGGAGATGGGGACGAAAAACGTGCCCGTTGGGCGTTTCGTGTTCCCGGGAGGGGGGATGCGCTGAGGACGACAGGGAGGCGTATCCTGGGCACGCCGATCTCCTGATCGGCCTCCTCAAGACCGGCCGATCGGGAGATCGGCGTGTCCACGGGGGGGGAGAGGGGTGATGGTTGGGTGGGTGGCAGCGGAAGATTTTTCGCCCCTGCGGGACGGAATCCGCCCCATGCAATCCCCCCGCGTCCCGCTGGAGTGCCCATCGTGTGATTCGTATAATGGCCGGTGCGCCGGGACGCGGGGTTCCGGCGACAGGAAAGGGCCGGGCGATGCGCGCGTTTGAGGACATTCTCGGGCTGCTGGGGCAGATTCCCCTGGTGGACACGCATGAGCACCTGTGGGAGGAGTCGCACCGGATCGGGGCGCTGACGGAACCGGAGAAGTACGGCCGCATCGCCGCGCCGGATTTCGGGATTCTCCTGAGCCATTACACGGACTCGGACCTCTGCTCCGCGGGGATGCCGTCCGACCTGCTCCAGAAGATCACCTCGCCCTCCCTCTCGCCGAAGGAGAAGTGGGAGATCATCGCGCCGTGGTATCCCAAGGTGCGCAACACGGGCTATTTCCTCTGCCTGCGCGAGTCGCTGCGCCTGCTCTACGGCGAGACCGACCTGACGGCGGACAATGTGGAGTCCGTGTCGGCGCAGATCCGCGCGGACATCCAGCCGGGCTTCTACGACCGCCTGCTGCGCAAGGTTTCGAACATTGACTACTGCCACGTGAACAGCCTCGAGGGCGAGGTGTTCATGAAGACGGAGATGCCGGACCTGCTGGCGCAGGACCTGAGCTTCGTCGGCTTCTGCACGCTGGACGGCTGGGAAAAGAAGGCCGAACTGGCGGACATTTCCGTGGACTCCCTGAAGGACTGGCACAAGGTCATTGACTGGTGCTTTGAGCAGTACGGCCCGCAGGCGGTGGCCCTCAAGAACCAGATGGCCTACGGCCGCCGCCTCGACTTCGCCCCCGTGACGGCGGGCGAGGCGGAGAGGCCCTTCGAGCGCCTGCTGGCGGACGGGAAGGACCTCACGGCCGACGAGCGCAAAATGGTCCAGGACCACCTGTTCCATTACTGCCTCAAGAAGGCGGCGGAGTACCACCTGCCGGTCAAGCTGCACACGGGCTACTACGCGGGCCACGGGTCCATGCCGCTGGAGCGTGTCCGCCAGAACGCCGGGGACGTGTGCGGGCTGCTGCGGGCCTACCCCAACGTGCGCTTCGACCTCTTCCACATCGGCTACCCCTACCAGGACGAGTACATCGCCCTCGCGAAGCAGTACCCCAACGCGTGGGTGGACATGTGCTGGGCGTGGATCATCAGCCCCGAGGCCTCGCGGCGTTTCCTCGCCGAGTTCCTGGTCACCGCGCCGGCAAGCAAGGTGTTCGTCTTCGGCGGCGATTTCATCCCCGTGGAGATGGTGCCCGGCCACGCATCCATCGCCCGCCGGGGTGTGGCGCTGGTCCTGCGCGACCTGGTCGAAAGCGAATGGCTCGCCGAGGCCGACGTACCCGACATGGCGGAGCGCCTCATGCGCGGCAACGCCCACGAGTTTTTCAAACACCCCGCGAGGGGATGACCCTTTCCGGAGAACCCCATGCACGCCGACACCTTCGCCGCCGCGGGCCTTCTGGCCGCCTGTCTTTTCTTCGCCGCCACTCCGGGAGCCCGGGCGGCCGAACCGCTCACGGTGCGCACGGCGCAGTATGAGCTGCGCCTCAACGGCGACACCGGGGACCTGGAGTCCTTCGCCGCCAACGGCCGCGAACTCATCCTGGCCTGCGGCGCGCCGCGCGCCCTGTTCACCCTCCGCTTCCGCGCCGCCGACGGCGCGCCGACCGACCTGTCCGCCCTGTCGGCGCGGGCCTTTTCCGCCGCGCGCGAGGAGGCGGACGGCGAGACGCGCCTGATCCTCGCGTACACGGAGCTGGACGGGCGGCCGGTGGATGTGCGGGTGACGGTGCGCTGCCCCCACAACGAGCCCACGACCTACTGGTCCCTGTCGCTGACCAACGGCACGGGGCTCCGGCTGGACCATATAGACTTCCCCACGGTGGTCACGCCGGACGACCTCGTGGCGACGGGCGGCGACGCGCGCGTCTTCTGGCCGGGCATGGAGGGCGTGGTTGTCGAGGACCTGTCCCTGCGCGAGGGGTTCTGGTGGAAGTGGCGGCCCATCGAGCATCCGACCATGGGCTGGATCGGCCTGTACCCCTCGTCCTGCCCCATGCAGTTCATGGCGTACTACGGCCGCGACGCGGGGCTCTACCTCGCCGCGCACGACCCGGAGAGCCACCCCAAGGGCGTCGAGTACCACCCCCACCCGCAGGGCGGCATCTTCCTCGACTACCGGCTCTTCCCCGGCGGCGTCATCGCGCGCGAGTACGCCATGCCCTATGAGATGGCCCTGGGCGCCTTCACAGGCGACTGGCACGACGCCGCCGAGCGCTACCGCGCCTGGCTTGAGACGTCGGCGATGCCCCGCCCGCCCCGGCTGGCGGAAAACCCCGCCCTGCCGGACTGGTTTCAGGAGTCCCCCATCGTGGTCACCTACCCGGTGCGCGGCACGAAGGACCTCGGCGACATGGCGCCGAACGAGTATTACCCCTACACGAAGGCGCTCCCGGCGCTGGAATCCCTGTCCAGACAGTTCGACAGCAGGGTGCTCGCCCTGCTCATGCACTGGGAGGGCAGCGCGCCGTGGTCGCCGCCCTACGTCTGGCCGCCCTACGGCGGCACGGAGGATTTTTCCAAGTTCGTCGAGGCCCTGCACGCCGCGGGCAACCTTGCGGGACTCTACGCCAGCGGCACGGGCTACACCATCCGCAGCAACACGGACCCGTCGTTCACGAAGGAGGAGGAGTTCGGGGACCTCCACCTCGTGGACATCGTTGCGCGCGCGCCCGACGGCACGCCGGCGGAAAACGGCGTCTGCGCCGGGCCCAACGCCCAGCGCATCGGCTACGACATGTGCCCGGCGAACGAGTGGGTGAAGGACACGGTCGCCCGCGAGGTCGCCAAAATCCTCCCCTCCGGCGTGGACTACCTCCAGTACTTTGACCAGAACCTCGGCGGGGCCTGCTACCGCTGCTACGCCGCGACCCACGGCCACGCGCCCGGCCCCGGCCTGTGGCAGAACGCCGCCATGGCGGACATCTACCGGCGCATCCAGGAGCTGGTCGCCCGGAGCGGCCGCAGGGTGCTCATCGGCTGCGAGGCCGCCGCCGCCGAGCCCTTCATCCCCTACCTGCTGTTCAACGACAACCGGTTCCACCTGAACCTGCACGCCGGAACGCCCGTGCCCGCCTACGCCTACGTCCACCACGAGTACCTGAACAACTTCATGGGCAACCAGAACGGCGTGAGCGCGTTTGTGGACATTCCCCGCTCCCCGCTCAACCTGCACCAGCGCGTGGCCCTGTCCTTCGTGCAGGGCGACTTCCTGACGGCGGTGCTCAAGGGCGGCGGGAAGCTCTGCTGGGAGTGGGGCGGCTCGTGGGACGCCGAGGGCCCGGACCATGACTCCGTGGCGGCGCTCATGCGCAACCTGAACACCTGGCGGCGCGGCGCGGGCAAGCCCTACCTTCTCTATGGCCGCATGCTCAAGCCCTTCCCCGTCACCGGCGATTACGAGATTCCCGTGGTCACCCCCCGGGACCAGCGCATCCCGTTCCGGTCGGTGTTCACCACCCGCTGGCAGGCGGGAGGCAAGACCGCCCAAGTGCTGGTCAACTACACGCCCGAGGCCCAGCGCGTGACCCTGCTCTGCAGGGAGGCGGCGGGCCGCGCCGTGCTGTTCACCGGCCCCCGCGCGGCGGGGACCGAAGCGCCCAAGGCGGGCGCGGACGGCCTGACGCTGGAACTTTCGCCCCTCAACGCCGTATTGGTGGAGTGGGGGGAGTGACGGCGCGGCGGGCCGCGCGGCGGTTTGAGGGTTTTCCGCCCGGGACGGGCAGGGAGGACGATGCATGACCAGCCGTTTCTTTGGGTTCCGCCGGGCCGCGTGCGCGGCCCTTGCCCTCCTGCTGTGCGCCGCCGCGGAGGCCCAGACGGTCCGGCTGCGCGCCGGACAGCGCACCATCACCACGGACCGCTACCAGGTGGTGGTCCAGAAGAACGGCCAGGTCAACGTGGCTTTCCCCAACGGCGAGCTTCTCTGCGAGAACGCCCTGCCCGCCGTGCTGTTCGCGGGGGAGGAGGAGGCGGAGTCCCTGGGACTGCGCGCCGGGGACGCCGAGCGGATGACCGTCTCGGACCCCCTCGGGCAGGGCCAGGGCTTTATTTTCTCCGGCGAGGACGGTGAGTGGCACCTCCGCACCTACCCCGGAAAGCCCTTCCTCACGGTCAAAATGGTCTACCGCAACACGGGCAAGAAGCCCGTGCGCGTGGCGCGGCTGTCGCCGTGGACCGTCGGAACGCTCCGCAAGGGCGCGTGCATCCTCGGCCCGCAGGCCGCCCAGACCCTCGTGCTGGACAACGGCTCCCTCTTCCGCGACTTCAACGACTACGCCAAGGTGGCGCGCGGCGGCGCGGAGCATGCCGGGTGGAACCTGGCCGCGCACAACCCCGTCTCGGGGCGCACGCTGATCGCGGGCTTTCTCACCCACGACCGGGCGTGGACCGAGCTGTCCCTGACCCGCAGCGAAGAGGCCGCCGAGAACGCCTTTGACCGCCTCGCCTGCGACTGCGTGTACGACCCCCCGCTGGAAGTGGCCCCGGGTGGCGAGCTGGCCTCGGAAACCCTCTATCTCGCCGTTGCCGAGACCAACCCGCTGGCGGGGCTGGACCGCTTCGGCCGGGCGGCGGCGGCGGTCAACGGCGTCCCCGGCGCGCCCGCCTTCCTCCCCCACGGCTGGGATCCCTGGAGCACAAAGCTCCACAAGAACATCACCGAGCAGAACATGCTTGAGAATCTGGACGCCCTCGACCGCACGCTGAAACCCCACGGCTGGACGCATTTCGCCCTCGATGCGGGCTGGGAGCGGGAGGTGGGCGACTGGGAGGCCCATCCGGAGAAGTTTCCCCGCGGCATGAAGTTCATGGCCGACGAAATCCACCGACGCGGCATGACCGCCAGCCTGTGGCTCAACCCCTTCGCCGTCGCCCGCGGCAGCCAGACCGCCAGGGAGCACCCCGACTGGCTCGTGGAGCCGCGCCCCGGCGTGGGCAGGATGCTGGTCGGCGGCGACACGCTGCTCCTCGACGTGACCAAGCCGGAGGTGCGGGAGCACATTGCGGGCGTCGCCCGCCGCATCACGGAGGAGTGGGGCTACGACGCCATCGTCGAGGCCGACTTTGTCTATTTCCTCCTCATGGCCAAGCCGAACCCCGGCGACAACCTGACGGACGTGGAGCGCCTGCGCCTGGGCATGGAGGCCCTGCGCGCCGGCATGCGGAAGGGGGCCTTCCTCCTCACAATGACCCCGCAGCCCGTGAACGGCGCCCTGGCGGAGGGCGTGCGCACGGGCCGCGACTGCGACCCCGTCTGGAAGTCCGACAACCTCCAGAAGAACTGGGGCGCCGTGGACACCCTCACCAACACGATCCGCCGCTTCTATGTCGCGCCCCATCTCTACCTGCCCGACCAGGACTGCGCCTTCTTCGGCCACGAGGAAACGATGAAACGGTGGAACGCCCTTGACAAGCCGCGCCTCACCCGCGACCAAAGCGGCGCGTGGCTCACCGGCGCGGCCCTCACCGGCGGGGTGGTCAAGATCGGCGACGCCTTCGCCGACCTGACGCCGGACCAGGTGGACATCCTGCGCCGCCTCCTGCCCGTGCCGCCGAACCCCGCGCGGCCCGTGGACCTCTTCCAGGAGGACGCCCCCGCCGTGTGGTTCCTGCCCCTGCGCAACGGCGATGAGAGGTGGTATCTCCTCGCCCTGTTCAACTGGGCAACCGACGCCCCGCGCACCCACGACCTCTCCCTGTCCGCCCTGGGCCTGGACGCAAAGGCCTATCACACCGTCTATGACTTCTGGGCGGGGCGCTACCTGGGCCGCGTGGAGGGCGCCCTCCGGGCGGAGACCGCCCCCGCCGGCGTGCGCCTCTTTGGCCTGCGCCCCGACGAGGGCCGCCCCCAGTTTGTCGCGTCGGACAACCATCTCTGCATGGGCGCCCTCGACCAGCGCGGCCTCGCCTGGGACCCCGCCACCGGCATGCTCAGCGCCGCGTTCAACACCGTCGCGGGCACCCCGTACACCCTGACCTTCCTCTGTCCCGAGCCGTGGCGGCCCGGGGAGGCCCTGGTGAACGGCGCGCCCGCGCCCCTGGCGCAGGACGGTCCCGCGGTCAGCCTGCGGTTCACCTCCGCAGAGACCGGGGAGACCCGCTGGTCTGTGGCCTTCACCCGCTGACCCCCCGGCGGGGAATGGAACAGGCCCCCCCCGGGTGTTACCCCCATATCGGGGCGTGGGACGACCCCGGAACCGGAGGACAACAGCATGGCCTCTGTTACGCTCATTTACGGGACCACCATGGGCTCCACCGGCGAGGTGGCGGAACTCCTCGCGCGCGAGCTGGGCAATGTGGACGTGCGCGATGTCAGCAGCGTGGCCCCGGACGATTTCCTCGCGGCGGACCTGCTGGTGCTCGGCACCCCCACCTGGGACGACGGCGACCTCCAGCAGGATTGGGTTTCTTTCCTTCCCAAAATGGACGGGATGGACCTCGCCGGCAGGAAAGTGGCGCTGTTTGGTCTCGGAAACGCCTTCAGTTTCCCCGGCCAGTTCGCCAACGGCCTGGGAAAGCTCTACCGAAAAGTCGTCGAATGCGGCGCGACGGTCGTCGGTTTCTGGCCCGTGGACGGCTACACCTTCCACGCGTCGGACGCCGTGGTGGACGGGCGCTTCTGCGGCCTGGTCCTCGACCAGGAAAACGACCCCGCGAAGACCCCCGAACGCGTCCGGGCCTGGGCCGCCCAGATCCGGGGGGAGTCCGGGCTGGCATAGCCCCCTCCCCTTTCCGCAGCCCGAAGCCGCGCAAAGATTGACTGGGCGGGGGATGGCTGGTATACTGTCTTCCCCTGCCGGGACGGGCTGTCCATTCCGGCGGAAAGGAAGCACTGTCCGGCCCCCATGCCGGCAACCATGCGGCGGGCAAGAACCAGCCACGCCGTAATCCCACTACAGAGGGGAGGTTGAGCATAAGTGACCAAGGTTCGCGTAAAGACCGATGAGCCCTTCGAGAAGGCCCTGCGGCGCTTCAAAAAGAAGTGCAACAAGGAAGGCCTGATGCAGCGGCTCAAGGAACTGACCTATTTCGAGAAGCCTTCGGACCGCCGGCGCCGCCGGCTGGCCAAGGCCATCTCCCGCGCCGTCCTGGAGGAGACCTGAGCGGCGCGCACGGCATGCCGTTTATCCACGCGTTTTCGGAAGCCTCCCGCGACGGGAGGCTTCCTTTTTGCTGTCCGGCCCCGCCCGCTGAAACTCAACAACGGCGGAACGGGTCGGACTGGCGGGGCGCGCGCCCCGCGCGCTTCCGGCGCGGCGACTCCCGCCGGAGGCTGAACATCAACCCAGTCAAGGAGCCGAGACCATGAATGTCCGCATCCCCGCCCTGCTTCTCCCCTGCGCCCTGATCGCGGCCGCCGCCGCGTTTGCGGCCGACCCTGTCCCGCCGGTCAAGGTGGGCGTGTTCCCCCAGGAAGTCGCGCGTGCCTACGCCGGCAAGGACGGCCTTCCCGGCGCCGTGCTCGGCGTCACCCTGGTGGACGGCGTCCCCGTGGTCCGCTGTGACGGCGGTTCCTTCGCCCTGCGCGACGGGAAGTTCGCCCCCTCGGACCATGCCTGGACCCGCCTCGCGGTGGTGCCCAACGCCGGCGGATATGCGCTCCTCCGGCCCGGTGCAAAGGACGCGCTGCCGGAAAATGCGCTGGAAATGAACCACTGGACCGCGGACGCGCCCGAACCCGCCGTGCTCGGCGGCCCTGCGGGCCTCTTCGTGCGCCGGGAAGACGGCGCCTATGAGAAGACCGTGGCGGATGACGGCCTGGGCCGGCTCTGGGGCACGTCGGACGTGCGCGGCGTGGCCGTGGCCGCCGACGGCGCGCTGTGGTTCGCCACGCGTGCCGGGCTTGCCCGGCGCGCGGACGGCCAGTGGTCCTTTTACACGGGCGCCGAAGGGCTGCCCTACGATGACATCACCTGCCTCGCCGCGGGCGGCGACGGCTCCCTCTGGGCGGGCACCACGCGCGGCGCGGTGCGGTTCAAGGACGGCCACTGGGCCTACCGCCAGGGGCGGCGCTGGCTGCCGGACGACACGGTGACCGGCATCGCCGCGGACGGGCAGGGCCAGGCCTGGGTCGCCACGAAGAAGGGCCTGGGGTGGATCGGCCACCAGCCCATGACCCTGTGGGAGAAGGCCGCCTTCTACGAGGACGAGATGGAGCGTCTCATCCGCCGCACGGAGTATGGCTACGTCTCCGAGGTGGGCCTGAAAACGCCGGGGGACAAGAGCGAGGTCATCCTGACGGACAGCGACAACGACGGCCTCTGGACCGCCATGTACGGCGCGGGCGAGTGCTTCGCCTACGGCGCCACCAAGGACCCGGCGGCCAAGGACCGCGCGAAGCGCGCCTTCGAGGCCCTGCGCTTCCTCCAGAAGGTCACCCAGATGGGCGACGTCAGGCCGCCCGAGGGCTACGTGGCGCGCACCATCCTGCCGGGCGACGGCCCCGACCCCAACGAGGGCCGGCTGGAAAGCGACCGGCGGCAAAAGGCGGCGGGAGACAGCCTCTGGAAGGTCTACGAGCCGCGCTGGCCAAAGACCGCCGACGGCAAGTGGTACTGGAAGAGCGACACAAGCAGCGACGAGCTGGACGGCCACTACTTCTTCTACCCGCTGTACTACGAGCTGGTCGCGGACACGGACGAGGAGAAGGCGCGCGTGACGGAGGTCATCCGCAGCCTCACGGACCATCTAATCGCCAACGGCTTCCGCATGATTGACCACGACGGCACGCCGACGCGCTGGGCCATCTACGACCCGGCGTCCCTGAACAACGATCCGAACTGGTGGTCCGAGCGCGGCCTGAAATCCATCAGCATTCTCGCCTACCTCGCCGCGACGGAATTTGTGACGGGGGACGCGAAGTACGGCGAACTCGCCCGCGAGCTGGTGGACAAGCACGGCTACGGCCACAACGCCATGCGCTACAAGACCCACTTCGGCCCCGGCTCCGGCAACCAGTCCGACGACGAGATGGCGTTCATGTGCTACTACCTCTTCATGCGCTACAGCAAAGACCAGGCGCTGAGGGAGCAGATGCTCTACTCGTTCTACTCGGCCTGGACGATGGAGCAGCCCGAGATGAACCCCTTCTTCAACTTCTGCTACGCCCCCTTCGGCACGGGCGCCACGCACACGAACCCCTGGGGCACCCACGCCATCGGGCCCTGGCCCGGATGGCTGGACGACGCCGTCTTCACGCTGAAGGACTTCCCCCTGGACCGCGTCGGCTGGGGCCACCGGAACAGCCACCGGAAGGACCTGCGGCTGCTGCCCCGCCAGCAGGCTGCGGAGCCCTACGAGCCCGCCGGACGCGTGCGCGGCAGCCGCAACAACGGCAAGACCCTTCCCGTCTCCGAGCGCTTCTTCCACCACTGGAACACCGACCCGTGGACCCTCGACTACGGCGGCCGCGGAACCACCCTCGGCAGCGGCACCGTCTTCCTCCTGCCCTACTACATGGGCCTCTACCACGGGTACATCGAGAAGGACTGACCCCCCGCGAACACGGCGCGCCGCCCGGAATCCCCGGGCGGCGCGCTTCGCGTTCAGGCGGTCAGCGAGGCGCGACGGAGAGGCGCTCCCGCAGGTACCCGCCCGCAAGGTATTCCGCCCACACCCGTGCCACCACGTCGTTGCCGAACTCACTCAGATGCCCGTCGAGGGGATAGTACAGCTCGCCCTCCGTATCCGCGGCGCGCAGCGCCTCCGCCACGGCCACCCTGGGAATGCCCTCTGCGTCCAGGAAGGCGTCGAGGCGGCGGAGCCCCTTCATGCGCTCATAGCCCACGGACGGGTAGTATCCGGTAAGCTCTTCCCACGGGGCGTCCGACACTTCCTCACGGAGGGGTATGCTGTACGCCATGAAATCCACCCCGCGCTCCCGGCATTCGTCGCGCATTTGGAGGATATGCTCTTTCATGATCTCCAGCCCCTCCTCCAGCTCGGGATACCATTCGGCAAGATCCACCTCAAGCGTGTCGGGACGGTCCTCGGACGGCCGGTAGGACTCCCGGACCGGAGAGAACAGGCGCAGCGACTCCAGGAAACTGCGAATCCAGGGTTTTCCCGTGGACCGGCGAACTGTCTGGTACACGCGCACGTTCCGCAGCATCCAGCGCTCCGCCCGCACCTGGGGCAGGCTGCCAAAACGGTAGTCCCGGAGCGTGCTGTGCCAGTCCTCGTAATAGGCCCGCTGGCGCTTGCCCACCACCCCCAGCGCGTTGTCCACGTCGTTGCTGGGGAAGAGCTGCAGGATCACCAAGTCCGGCTTGAGCGGCAATATCCGCTCCCGAAGCATGCCCAGTTCCTGAAGCACCCCGCCGCCGCCAACACCGCAGTTGATCACCCGGATATTCGCGTCCGGCATCTCCGCCAGGATTCTTCCCTCAAGGAGGCGGGAAATGCAGTTCTCCTCGGCGACTGCGGAACCCATGGTGAATGAGTCGCCCAGCATCGCGATGCGAAACTCCCCTTCCCCCTTGGGCGGAAGCAAACGCTCCCGGATGCCCTGTTCGGAAATGACCATGGGTATGCGGCGCTCTCCGCCGTCGGAGAGGGGAACAACGTTTGTCGTGCTGCCCCCGGGCCGCAACAGGAAAAGGTACCTTGGGTCTGGCTGAAAGGCGCCGGACGGGCCCGCCTCAGCAAAGAGAAGACGCGCGCCGCCCTCAAGCAGAAGAAGGGAAAAGGCCAGGGAAAGCAGGAGCAGGACCAGGGTGAGCCGGGCAGTGCCAGCCAACAGCCTTTCTCCTGGGGGGGCAAAAGATCCCAGGCGCCGGCAGAGAAGGAAATACATGCACCCCAGCGCCAGGCAGGCGGGGATCGAAGCGGAACGAAGCGCAGTGCCGCACAGCGCCCCGGCGACAACCAGCACACAGACGGCTCGTGCCCGAAGCGCCCAGGGCGGCGGAAAGGACACGCCGGCCAGCAGTCCGCCCCCCATGCCCGGAAGACGCCGCGCCCAGGGCAGCGACACCGCCGCGACCAGCACAAGCGTGGCCGTCGCAGGGGGCACTTTTGCCCACAGGGCGAATCCCACGCCGAACACCTGCAGCGCCGACACCACGGCAGTGACCAGGAGTGCGGAGAGGCCCGCCGCCGGGGGGGATGCCAGAAGAAAGCACAGGAACAGCGCCGTCGGCAGCCACCAGGACCATCCCAGCTCCAGCCAGATGAAGACGAGCAGGACCGGGGCGATTCCCTTCAGCAACCACCCCCTGTCGCCTCTTGCCACGCTCATTCCGGACCCACCTTTCCCTTCTGACCATCGCGGTTCGCAAGCGGTGTTTGTCCACCCCGACGCCAAGTCTATCAGGCATCCGCGGGCGGCGGCAACCCCCCGCGGCTGCCCGCCCATTGACAGGCCCCCGCAGGGCCGGGGATAATGGTGCCGGGCTGCGGGGACGGCCTGCGGCATTGGGGAACCGGGACGGAAGCGCGCGCGCATGAACAGACACTGGGTGGTCATGGCCCTCGGTCTCGCCGGGGGCATCGCCCTTGGGGGGAGGCTTCCCCCCGGTCCCGCGGCTTCCCTGGGCACCGCCGCCTTCTGCTGGGGGCTTGCCCTGGTTTGGACCGCCGGGCGCATGCCGCTGCGCGACGTGGTTGCCGTGTTCGGCTGCTGCGCGGGCGCGGGGATTCTCCTTCTCCCTTTGTCCGCGCCGCCGCGCGAGGGGGATGCCCTGGCGCGCGCCGCCCTGCGGCACAACGGCGCCCTGTGCACGCTGGAGGGAACGGTGCGCGACGCCCCCGCCATGATCCCCCCCGGCGGCCTGTGCCGCTTTGCGCTGGACACGGAAACGGCGCGGGTCGGAGGGGGCGTCCTGCCGGTGGCGCCGTCGCGCTGCCTCGTGTACTGTGCCGCGCCGGAGTTCCTGCCGGTGGACGGGGACCGCGTACGGGTCACGGGTGCCCTGGACCCCGTCTTGTCCGGCGTGAACCACGGGGTGCCCTCCTATGAGCAGGTCATGCGGCGGCGGGGCGTGTTCTCCCGGATCACCGCCAAACCCCGCGACCTCCGCCGGCTGGGGGACGCCGGGGCGGGGCTTCGGTCCCTGGTCTGCCGTCTGAGGCAGGCACAGGCCCGCGCCTTTCTCCGGGCGCTTCCGGAATCCGCCGCGCCCTTTGCGCTTGGAGTCTGGCTGGGAGAGCGCACGGGCATGGACCGCGAGACAAACCTTGCCTACGTCCATTCGGGAACGGTGCACATCCTCTCGGTGTCCGGCATCCACGTCGGGCTGGTCTATCTGGCCCTTTCCTTTCTCGCGGGGCTGGCGGTGAAGTCCCCGAAACGCCGCGCCGTCCTGGTCCTGGCGGGGGTGTTTGTCTTTGCCCTGGCGGCGGGGGCGCGCCCGGCCACCCTGCGCGCCGCCTTCATGGCGGCGGTCGTCGTCTGCTACGACCTCTTCGACCGGGAACCGGACATCCCCTCGGCCCTGGGCATTTCTGCGGTGGTCCTCCTTGCGGCCAACGCCTCCTCGCTCTTCGACGCGGGCTTTGTGCTCAGTTACACGGCCATGGCGTCCCTGCTGCTGTTCCAGCAGCCGGTGGCGGAACGTCTGGGGCGGCTTCCCCGGGGACTCGCCAGCGCCGGCGCCACCGGCGTCTCCGCGCAGCTTCTCACCGCCCCCGTGGCCGCGGGGTATTTCCAGGTGCTTCCCCTGGCGGGGCTGCTGGCCAATTTGGTGGTGGTGCCCGTGCTGGGGCTGGTGTTGTGGCTGTGCCTCGCCGTGTCCCTGCTGGCGCCCGTGCTGCCCGGGCTCGCCCCCCTGCCGGGACACGCCTGCGCGCCCCTCATCGCCCTCATCGAGGCCGTTGTGCGGGGGGCGGGAAACATGCCGGGGGGGCACGCCGTGGTGCCGCCGCCGACGGTGCCCGCGCTCCTCTGCTGGACCGCCGGATGCCTCCTGCTGCGCCAGGTGCTCCTCGCCCGCCCCTCCCCGCGCCGCAACGTCTCAGCGGCCCTGGTTCTTTTCGCCGCCGCCCTCTTTCTTTGGCGGCCCGGATACCCGCCGGGAACGGTGGATTTCCTGGACGTGGGGCACGCGGACGCCGCGTTTCTCATGACTCCTGAGGGGGGCACGATGCTGATAGACGGGGGAAACCGGGTGGCCAACGCCGATTCGGGACGGGACACGGTGGCCCCGTTCCTGCGCGCCCACGGCGTGCGCGAAGTGGACGCCGTGGTGGTCACCCACGCCGACGGCGACCACATCGGAGGCGTGTTCCACATCGTCGAGAACTTCCCCGTCGGCGCGGTCTGGCTGGGCCCGGAGCCGGTGAAACCGGAGGCGCTTGAGGATGACCTGATCCATCTTTGCGAGGAACGGGGCGTCCCCGTGCGCCGCGCGGCCGCCGGGGAGAACATCCCGCTGCCGGGCGCCCGGGTGGACGTGCTGCACCCGCCCGCAGGCGGGCTCCCGGGCGCGGAGGCAAACGACAACTCCCTGGCCCTGCGCGTGTCCTGGGAGGGGCTGTCCGTGCTTTTCGCCGGGGACATCGAGCGGCGGGGGGAGCGGGCCCTCGCCGGACAGGACTGCGCAGCGGCGGTGCTCAAGTCCCCGCATCACGGGTCGGCCACCTCCAACAGCGGGGAGCTCCTGCGGGCCGTCCATCCCAACGCCGTGGTGGTCTCGACCCGCCGCACCTCGCGCTGGCGCGCCGTGGGAAAGGGGGTGATGGAGACCTTCGCGGAGCACGGCATCCCCGTGTGGCGCACGGACTGGCAGGGCGGTGTCCGCCTGCGCGCGGAGGACGGCGCGCTGGCGTTCACCGGCGCGCGGGAGCGGCTGGGATACTCCCTGAAGCCGCCCGAGCCGAACGACCTGCCGGTCCCCCCCTGACCGGCCTTTTTTTGCGATACAGGGACAGTGAATATGTCGGTATCGCTGTCATAATGCACTCATTCGGTCTCCCTACGCCGGATACAACCGAGACCCGTGCAAGCGTGCGCAGCCCCACCGCCAATTCCTGCGAACTCCTATCGCTCGTGTAGACATCATGTGCACATGCTGTATACTGCCAGCCCGTTTCCCGTCGGCCGGAAGCGTACATCGAAAACCTCGATAGTCAATAAAACCACTCTCCGCAACGAATATCTAATAAGACAATAGCCCACAAAATGATCGCGTTGTCTCGGTTTCTTTCCCCTGCAAGAAGCCCATGCCCGGGGATGTGAATGAATCCGTGGAAGCCGTCCCACAATAACGGAGAAAATGCCGCTCAAGACTGCATCTTGCTGCGCAACCGCGACCGCCCCGTTTGGAGTTCCGCGGGAGGCGGCCCTTTCTGGGAACACCAATCTCCCGATCGGCACGCTAGAAGGTGCCAATCGGGAGATTGACGTTCCCAGGGAGGGGTGGAAGGCCCCTCACTTTTCTGGCGGGGAATACCCATGTCTCAGGCCCCCGCCTTTTCTGTCTTCAGCGGCCCTCACCCTTGGATGATGAGGTCAACCCATGGTTTTAACTGGAAGTCGCTCTGGGGGAAAGCAAAAAGAATACTGCGCCCCGGTTTATGGGCATAATCGCACATTCGTGGACCTGCGTGTTTTTTCTTGCAAAAACTCTTCCGTGTGTGGTATCGTACATTCAACCCCCAACCTGAAAAGGAGATTGAAGATGCCGAGGATTGCAAAAGAGACCAAAGAACTCGCCTTCAAAATGAGCGACGAGGGCAAGACCACCCGTGAGATTTCGGAAGCGACGGGCATTAAAATCCCGACCCTCTACAACATGTTCCGCAAGGGTGCCGGTGCGGCCGCCCCGAAGACCGTGACCGGCAGCATCGGCTTCTCCCCGGACAACCCCTTCCTGAACAAGGCGCGCGAGTGGGAGACCGTGAAGGCGCTCATCAACAAGATTGACAGCCTCTCCGAGACCTCCCGGCAGATGGTCTTCGAGCACCTGGCCAAGAAGCAGTCCTGATTCCCCGCCCCTTTCCGGGCCGCGGCTTTCCGAAGGGAAAGTTGCGGCCCGTTGTGTTTTGTGCTAAGGTTTTCGCAACTTCAACCCCTGTTTGGGAGGTTTCGGTCATGGAGCTGTTTGAAAACATCGCCGTCTGCGTCACCCGAGGAAAAGTCAACCAGGCCTCCGCCTACCCGCCCGACCTTCGCGGCCAGGACGGGGTGTTTGAGCTGGTGCGCGACGCGCTGGCGAACGGGGTGGCGCCGAGCGACATCCTCACGAAGGGGCTGATGGTCGGCATGAACGAGATCGGGCAGAAATTCAGCCGGAACGAGGCCTTTGTGCCGGACCTGCTGATGGCGGCCAAGGCGATGACGGCGGGCATGGACCAGCTCAAGCCGGCCTTTGAGTCGGGCGCGGCGCAGCACCGCGGCACCTTCGTGGTGGGCACGGTCAAGGGCGACCTGCACGACATCGGGAAGAACCTCGTGCGCATGATGATGGAGGGCGCGGGCTACAGGGTGATTGACCTCGGCGTGGACGTTTCCCCGGAGAAGTTCGTGGCGGCGGTCCAGGAGAACCCCGGCTGCATCGTCGGCCTGAGCGCCCTGCTGACGACCACCATGATCAACATGGAGACCATCACGAAGGCCGTGAAGGAGGTCGCGCCCGCGACGGTGGTCGCCGTGGGCGGCGCGCCGCTCACGCAGGAGTTCTGCGACAAGATCGGCGCCGACGCCTACTCCGCCGACCCGCAGGGGCTGATTGACTGGCTTTCCTCGCGGAACTGACCCCCGCGTTTCAACGGTTGACGAGAGGGCGCGGCGCGCGTGCGCCGCGCCTTTTTTGACGCCCGGTCCCCGGGCACTCAGGATGCCATGCTGCGTGTGACCGAAATCTTCTTCAGCATCCAAGGCGAGTCCACGCGCGCGGGGCTGCCGTGCGTCTTCGTGCGCCTCGCGCGGTGCAACCTGCGCTGCGTCTGGTGCGACACCGCGTACAGCTTCCGGGGCGGCGACCCCATGACGGTGGACGCCGTGCTGGCGGCGGTGGACCGCTTTCCCTGCTCCCTGGTGGAGATCACGGGGGGGGAGCCCCTGGCGCAGAAGGAGTGCCCCGAACTGGCCCGGCGGCTGGTGGCCGCCGGAATAACCGTGCTGGTGGAGACCAGCGGCTCCCTGCCGATCGGCGCGCTGCCCCCGGAGGCGGTCCGCATCATGGACCTCAAGTGCCCCGGCAGCGGCATGTGCGACCGGAACCTGTGGTCCAACCTGGACCTGCTGGACCCGGCGCGGGACGAGGTGAAGTTCGTGCTGGCGGACCGGGCGGACTACGAGTGGAGCCGCGCCGTGATCCGCGACTATACTTTGGAGAGGCGTTGCGCGGCGGTGCTGCTGTCGGCCGTGTCCGGCGCGCTGCCCCTGGAAGACCTCGCCGCGTGGATACTGGAGGACGCCCTCCCCGCGCGGCTCCAGCTTCAACTGCACAAGATCATCTGGCCGCCCGACCGGCGCGGAGTGTGATTCCCTTGAAAATGCGCATTGTCAAGACCGTCTTCTTTGAGGCCGCGCGGCGCGTCCGCCGCGGCGACAGCGCCGAACCGCGCCTCACCGGCGCGAGCTACCGCGCCGACCTGGTCGCCGAGGGGGAGATTGACCCCGCCGTCGGCTGGGTGGTGGACTACGCCGACATGAAGGCCCTCTTCGATCCCGTGTGCCGCCGGCTGGACCACTGCTGCCTCAATGACATTCCCGGACTGGGGGACGACACCTCGCCGGAGCGGGTCGCCGCGTGGGCGCGCGAACAGATGCGCCCGCACCCGGCGTGGTTCAAGGACATCCGCGTCTCCATGGTGGGCGACGGCCGTTTCGTCCTGGAGACCCTGCCCGCCGACCCGCTGGAGGGGCTGCCCGGGCGCGTGGGATTCTCCTTCGCCGCCGCCCAGTCCCTGCCCCAGCTCCCCGAGACCCACCCCTGCCACCGGCTCCACGGCCACACCTACCGGGTCGAGGCGGCCGCGGGCGGCGGGGCGGCGCTGGAGGACGCCCTGCGGGAGATGCACGGCACGCTGAACGACCGGCACATCAACACCGTGCCGGGGCTGGAGCAGGCCACCTGCGAGCGCATCTGCGCGCACATCTGGCGCTTTCTGGAGGAACGGGGCCTCGGGCCGCGCGCCGTGGTCGTGCAGGAGACCCCGAACAACCGCTGCGTCTGCCTCGGCAACGCGGCCGGAGACAACGGAACATGAGCGACACCCCCTCCCCGCGCGACCAGTTCAGGGCGCTGGACAAGACCCTGCCCTTCGACGGGCCGGAGGCCGTGGACGCCGCCTGTCTCGAATGCTTCGCCTACGAGTACGCGGGCACCCCGCACGGCGGCGGCATGGAGATTGTCATCGAGACGGCGGAGTTCACCTCCGTCTGCCCCTTCTCTGGCCTGCCCGACTTCGCCACCATCCGGGTGCGCTACATCCCCGACGCCCTGTGCATCGAGCTGCGCTCGTTCAAGTACTACCTGCTCTCCTACCGCAACGTCGGCATCTGGTACGAGCACCTGGTGAACCGCATGCTGGAGGACCTGGCGGCCGCGTGCGCCCCGAAGCGGATGACCGTGGAGATCGTCTGCACCCCCCGCGGCGGCCTCGCCAGCACCCTGACCGCCGCCTACGACCGCGACACCATGGGCCCCGCTGACCGGTTCCGGAAGTAGGGGCTCACTCCGCCTTTCCCGCCTGTCCGGCGGCCTCCGCCACAATGGCCTCCAACTCCGCGCATTCCCCGTCCGTCAGTTCCGGAAACTGCGCCCGCTTCCGCGCGGAGAGGCTGCCGCCCCCCTGGAGGCAGAGACGGATGAACAGGTCCAGGCGGTTCTCGGGCATCTCGACCACGGCGCGCATCTCCGCGCGGGCGGCGTCGAACGCGGCCAGATAGGCCAGTTCCGCGCCGAATTCGGCGGTCAGCGTGTCCCGCACCACGCCGCACATGCCCTCGGCGATCCCCGTCATGTCGGGGTAACGGTAACAGGCCGCCGTGTCCCCCGTCACCTCCAGCGCGCCGGCGCGGGTAAACCGCCATTTCACGCGCCCCATCACCCTGCGCGCGTACCGTTCCAGCAGGGCGTCATAGCGGGCGGGGTTCTTCTGAAGCACCGCCGACACGGGAAACACAATTCCCGGCGGGGTAAACCCGCCCGCCGTCAGCAGATGGTGTATCAGATAGCGGTGAAGCCGGCCGTTGCCGTCCTCGAAGGGATGGAGAAAGACAAAACCGAACCCGGCCACCGTCGCGGCAACCACCGGGTGCGTCCCCCCTGCAGGCATCCGGCGGCACACCGCCTCCCACCCCCCCATCAGTTCCCGCAGGTCCTCCGGCCTGGGCGGCACATAATGGACCAATTCCCTCTCCGGCCCCAGACTCTCCCCGATGAAGTTCTGGAAATCCCGGAAGCCCTCCGCGCCGTACCGCTCCTCCACCATCTCCCGCTGCAGCCCGGCCAGGGCGGCCTCGGAGAAGCAATCCCCCCTGCCCGCCCGGCGGAGCAGTTCAACAAACCGCGAGGTGCGCCGGGCGTCCGGCCGCAGCCGCTCGATGGCGTAGGAGGACTTGGTCTCCTTGAGATAGAGGTACTGCGCCGCCCGGTACAGCACCCCCGGCGGGTAGGCCGCCATCTGGCGGCGCGCCGCCTCCCCCGGCCGCGCGGCGATGAATTCCGCCAGCACCGCCGTTCGCCGCACCAGCGGACAGTAGGCGGGCGTGCCGGGGAGATTGTTGAGGATGCGCTGCCTGCGCACCCGGTCCGCTTTTCCCGCACCCAGGCACAGGTGCTTTTCGGGGTCCAGCGCGGGAACATAGTTGCCCTGCGTCAGGTCCGGCAGCGGAAGGCGGTCTTCCGTCAGCCATTCGTGCAGGAACCAGGCCAGCCGGGTGTAGCGCCCCGTGGGCGATGCCGCGATCCAGGCCGTCAGCTCATCCTCCGAAACGCGGGCAAAGAGGGCGGCCAGCACCTCCAGGTGAACCCCCTCATGTTTCAGGGCGAAGCCCAGGTGAGCAGTCCAAGTCGGCCCCGGATCATATTGCGGGGGAAACCACTCCCGCACTTCCGTTTCGCACTTCTCCGTGCGGCGGCACCCGTGCGCGGCAAGCAATGCGACGCATTCCATGCCGGACACTTCCAGGGCAAACCTGTCTACCAAAGCCGCGTACCCGATGGGATGCATTGCTCTGCGCCCTCCAACAACGCTTACGCTCGTCAAAAATCAGCTTATGTGGGCCTGCGTCCTCATTTTATCATTAATTCAAGAACATCATGGGGCATTTGTGTTATCCCCTGCCAAGGCTGGAACTTTTCGGCGGCTTTCCGCGAAACCCGGCGGGAGGGTGCGCTGGTCTCTTGGGAAGGGGTGCCATGTGCCCGAGAAAAACCTACCAAGAGAGGGTTGCCAAAATGCGTCTCCTTGCCCGCCGCTCCGTGTTTGCCGCCTTGCTGCTGTCCCTGGGACTGCTCTGTTCCGGACTGGCCGTGGCCCAGTCCGCCGCGCTGGACTCCCGGCAGGTCGAGATTGTCGCCTCACCGGAGGTGAAACTGCTGGACCAGGAGGGGGCCGGGAAGCTTCTCCAAGTGGGCGAGCATCTGGTGGTGGTGATGGAGGGGACGCCGGAGGAGATGGGGTTCCAGCACGGCCGCCTGCTGGCGAAGAAGATCCACCACGTCATCAAGGAGGGCTACATGGCCAAGGCCCTCTGGGGCCGGGGGTACACACCGGAATATGTCGCCGCCCAGAGCGACCGGATGGAAAAGCATTTTCCTGAGTCAATCAAGGAGGAAATTCGGGGAATCGTGAAAGGCCTCAAGGCCGCCGGGGTGGACGACCTGGAGTACGCGGACGTCCGGATCGGCGTGACGCAGGCGGAGATTATGCACTTCCCTGCGGACAAGCCGCCGCAATCCTGCTCCAACTTCGCGGTCTGGGGAAAATGGACGACCGACGGGCGCCTGCTTCACGGCCGCAACCTCGACTGGGACGTCAAGGGCGGCGCCCAGGAGGACGCGGTGGTGCTGGTGTGGCGGCCCAAGGGCGGGTCGCCGTTCATGATGCCCGGCTGGGCCGGCGGCGTGGGCAGCGTCAGCGGCATGAGCGCCCGCGGCATCACCATCGGCGAGATGACCCTGCCGTCCCCCGACGCCACCTTTGACGGGCTGCCCCTCTTCCTGCAGATGCGCCTGGTGCTGGAGAAGGCCGCCACGCTGGACGAGGCAGTGAAGATGTTCCAGGAGTACCCGCGCACCACGGGGTGGAACTTCATCCTCGGCGACGGGAAGACGCCAGACGGGCGCGCGCTGGAGACGGACGCGAAATACTGCAACGTGTTCACCACGATGGACGAGAAGGAGGGCGCGGCCACGGGGCACTGGGGCATGGAGCAGTGCGTGCGCCGCACGAACCACCCGACGGACCTCGATCAGCTCTTTAGGCTGGCGAAGGCCTACGGCAGTGAATTTGGGCTGACCGTGGAGACCAGGGAGCAGCTCACCGTGCTGGTTCCCATGCTCCAGGGGCAGGACAGTTTCCAGCGCTACGAGTGGATGAGCCGCCGCATCGAGGAGGTCCCCGGCAAGATTGATGTGGAGCAGGCGGTCAAGATTCTGGCCACCGGCCCGGTCTACTGCGATGCCACGCTCCATTCCTGGGTGTTCGACCCGAAGAACCGCGCGGCCTACCTCTCCATCGCGGGCTACAACCCGCCCGTCACGGCCACGGACCGCCCCTTCACCAAGATAGATCTGACGGAGTGGTTCAAATAGCCCGGGCGCGCATTCCAACACCTCCGCCGCCGCACCCCAAGAGGGGGGCGGCGGCTTCCTTTTGGCTGGGAGACGCCGGAAGGCTGTGCTATACTGCGTGAGAGGAAAAATGTCTGCCTGCGCGCTCTGCGCGCGGGACTGAGCGAGGATCCACGGCATGAACCGCAGGGATTTCTTACGGAAGACGGCCACGGGCATGACGGCGCTGGGCGGGGGGGTGTATCTCCTCGGCGCGGCGTCGCCCAAAGAGGCGGACCGCGCGGCCAAACAGCTGTGGCGGAGCACCTGGCGGCCCGAGACGCCGCACCGGCTGCCGGACGCCACCCACGCCCTCGCCCAGCGGGCGATCGCCGGGGAGCACGGCCGCTCCATGATCCGCGCGGAGTTCCAGCTGGACCCCGCCGAGAGCCTCAACGCGACCCAGGACATGCGCTACGCACAGGCGGCCCTGCTCTGCGCCAAAAACGCCCCCCTGCGCATTCTGCCGGGGGAGAAGATTGTCGGGTCGGCCACGCTGCTGGAGGCCCCGGCCCACCAGACCCCGGTGCTCGGCTGCGCGAGCGTCAGCCACACGACCATCGGCTTCGACAAGGGGCTGAAACTCGGCTACAAGGGCCTGCGCGCCAAGATTGAGGAGCGGCTGGCCCGCGGCGGCGTGTACAAGCCCGAACCCCAGCCCCGGCTGGTGGCCGGGGACGGCGGCCCCGCGGCGCGGTGCGACGCCTCCGCCGCGTTCCACTGGACGGCGCGTCCGCTCCCCGCCTATGCGGGCACCCCCCTGACGGTGGAATGCCGCGCGCGCGTGACGGCGACCGCCGGATACAACATCCTCGTGGCGCACCGGGACAAGGCGTCCCCCAACCACTGGGAACTTTACACCGAGCCGGGCACCGGCTTCTTCTGCGCCTATGTCCCGGGCAGGACCCCGGCGGTCCACCACAGCCAGACCCCCATTTGCGACGGCGCGTGGCACGACCTGTCCATGACCGTGACGGACACCTCCATCACCCTCCATGTGGACGGGCAGGAGGCGCTGTCGGCGGCCCTGGCGGCGCAGCCCGGCGGCAACCAGCAGGACGGGCGCGGCGCGGACACGGGCATGCTGTGGATCGGCGCGTATCCCCCGGCCAGCACGGGCTGCTCGGGGGACATCGCCCGGGTGCGTGTGCTGAACGGCGCGGAGGCTGCGGCCGACTGGACGCCCGCAGCGGACGCCGACGGCGAGACCGTTTTCGCGGACGCGTCCCCCGCGGGCAACCCGGCGGCGGGTCCGCGCCGGGGCGGCGACCTGCTGGAGGCCATGCTGGGGTGCCTTGACGCGGCGGAGGTCTGGCGGCAGCGCCATGTGGAGCTGCTGGACGAGCGCATCGCCGCGAGCGACGGCGCGGAGCGCGCCGAATACGCGCGCGTGCGCGACACGCTCCTGCACGTTCCCGAAAACCCTCCGCGCGACTTCCGCGAGGCGGTCCAGTCGCTTTGGTTCATGTACGCCTTCCAGCGGCTCATGGGCAACTGGTCCGGCATCGGCCGGATAGACGAGATGCTCGGACCATATCTGGCGAAGGACCTGGCGGACGGGACGACCACGCTGGACGAGGCGCGGGATGTGCTGGCGCACTTCTGGGTCAAGGGCTGCGAATGGATCGGCGCCTTTGACACCAAAGGCTCCGGCGACGCCCAGCATTACCAGAACATCGTGCTGGCCGGCGTGGACGCCCATGGCAGCGACATCACGAACGAGGTGACCCACCTCGTGCTGGACATCGTGGAGGAGCTGCACATCAGCGACTTCCCCGTGGCCGTGCGGGTGGGGCGCAACACCCCCGACCGGCTCTTCCGCCGCATCGCCGAGGTGCAGCGCCACGGCGGCGGCGTGGTGGCCGTCTACAACGAGGACGTGGCCATCGAGGCGCTGGTGAAGTTCGGTTACTCCGTGGAGGAGGCGCGCTGCTTTGCCAACGACGGCTGCTGGGAAATGATCATCCCCGGCAAAACCTGCTTCAGCTATGTGCCCTTCGACGGGCTGGCGCTGCTGCACGAGACGCTGGGGCTCCACGACCCGGACACGCCCGCGCCCGACTACCCCGACTTCGACAGCCTTTACGCGGCGTTCCTCGCCCGGCTGGAGAGGTATCTGGAGGGGCACCACAAGGCGGCGGACGGCTGGTGCCGCAGCGGCGCGCCCACCCCGCTGCTTTCCATCTTCGTGGACGACTGCATCGAGAGCACCCGCGGCTACTACGAGCGCGGCGCGCACTACTACGCCCTCGCGCCGCACATCGGCGGGCTGGCCAACGTGGGCAACAGCCTGCTTGTGCTGCGGGAGCTGGTGTACGCGCAGGGGGCGGTCACGCTGCCCGAGTTTGTCCAGATCCTCCGCGACGACTGGCAGGGCCACGAGAACCTCCGGCGGATGGTGCAGACCCGCTTCGCGTGCTACGGCAACGACGACGACGGGGCCGACGGCATGGTGCGCCGCGTGTTCGACGACTACACGCGCCTCGCGGCGCAGACCCGCGGGCGCGAGGGCGTGCTGCGGCCCGCGGGCATCAGCACCTTCGGCCGCGAGATCGAGTGGGCCGCCCCGAACGGGAAACGCCGCGCGTCGCCCGACGGCCACAAACTGGGCGCCGTGCTGGCGACCAACTTCTCGCCGTCCCCCGGCACGGACGCCAAGGGCCCCACGGCGGTCCTGCGCTCGTACTGCAAGATGGACTTCACCAAGTGCCCCAACTGCGCCACCGTCGAGCTGAAGGTGCACCCCGACACGGTGCGCGGCGACGACGGCGTGACGGCCCTCGCGGGGCTGATGCGCGGGTTTGTGGAGCTGGGCGGCCTTTTCCTCCACATTGACGTGGTGGATTCGGCCATGCTCCTCGACGCCCAGCGCCACCCGGAAAAGTATCCCAACCTGGCGGTGCGCATCGCGGGATGGTCCGCGCGCTTCGCCACGCTCAACAAGGACTGGCAGGACATGGTCATCGCCCGGACCCAGCAGTACGCCTGACCGGCGGACCCGTCCCGAAACCGTCAAGGAGACCGACATGCGGCATTTCCACCCCATGGCCCTCGTTTGCTGCGCGGCGGCGCTGTGCGCCCTGCCCGGCTTCGCCGCCGAACTGGAGTCCCCCTACACCGACCCGTCCGCGCCGTGGCTGCGCGGCAACCTCCACACCCACACGACCAACAGCGACGGGCGGCAGGCGCCGCAGGCGGTGGTGGACGAGTATGCGGGCATGGGCTATGACTTTCTGATGCTCAGCGACCACGACCAGCTGACAGACCCGGCCTCGGTGGACCCGAAGGGCATGGTGATGATCCCCGGAAACGAGATCTCGGCCAAGGGCCCGCACCTGCTCCATGTCAACGCCGCGGCGAAGATCGAGCCGGACCGCGACCGCCAGAAGGTGCTGGATGCCATCGCAGCGGACCGCGGCTTCGCCGTCATGAACCACCCGAACTGGACCAAGAACTACAACCACTGCGACCTCGCGGTGCTGGAGCAGCTCAACGGGTACGCGGGCATCGAGATTTTCAACGGGGTTATCCTGTTCCTGGAGGGCAGCGAGTGCGCCACGGACAAGTGGGACCGCCTGCTCGCCCAGGGAAAGCGCGTCTGGGGCTTCGCCACGGACGACAGCCATGACAACGGCCACCGGGGCCTGGGCTGGGTCATGGTGCAGACCGGCGACCGCACGCCGGACGGCATCGTGGACGCCATGCGGCGCGGCAGCTTCTACGCCAGCACGGGCGTCACCTTCGACGAGATTTCCGTGGAGGGGCTGACCGTGCGCGTGCGCGCGGCGAACGCGCAGAAGCTGCGCGTCTTCGGCCCCCTCGGCCGCATGCTCGCCATGGCGGACGGCTCCGAGATCACCCACACCGTCAACCCGGAAAAGGCCGGGAACTACGTCCGCGTGGAGGCCTACGGTTCGGGTTCCGCCACTGCCTGGACGCAGCCGCTGTTTGTGAAGAACTGACCGGCACCCGGCCGGCACCCAGGGAGAAAACCGCCATGTCCCGGTTCGTCTGTCTCGCCGCCGTTGCGGCCTGCCTGTTCATGCCCGCCCTCTCCGCGCAGGACGCCGCCCCGTTCACGGCGGAGCTGGTCTCGTGCGCCAAGATATGGAACGAGGCGCCGCACAGCGCCTTCACGGGGCTGATCCACCGCGGCGGCGAGTGGTTCTGCGTCTTCCGCGAGGGCCGGGGCCATGTGTCGCCCGACGGCGCGCTGCGGGTGATCACCTCGAAGGACGGGGAGTCCTGGACCGCCGCCGCCCGGATCACCTCGGACACGGCGGACCTGCGCGACGCGCAGATCACCGAGACGCCCGACGGCCGCCTGATGCTCACCGGCGCGGCGGCGTGGCACACGCCCAAGCCCGCCACCCACATGACCATGGCCTACTTCTCCAAAGACGGCCGCGAATGGACGCCCGGCGTCGAGATCGGCGAGCCGGACTACTGGCTCTGGCGCGTCACCTGGCACAAGGGCACGGCCTACGGTGTCGGCTACGTCACCACGAAGGGCGCGAGAGGCACGCGGCTCTACAAGAGCGCGGACGGCATTACCTTTGAGACCCTGGTCCCCGATCTGGTGACGGACGGCGAGGCCAACGAGTCGTCCATCCAGTTTCTGGCCGACGACACCGCGGTCTGCCTGCTCCGGCGCGATGCGGGCGGCAACGGCCTCGTGGGCACCGCGCGCCCACCGTACACCGAATGGGCCTGGAAGGACCTGGGGCAGCGCATCGGCGGCCCGCATTTCATCGAGGTGCCCGAATTCGGGTTTGTCGCCGCCGTGCGTCTCTATGAGCCCGCCGCGCGCACCGCGCTCTGCTCTCTTGATCCGGCCACCGGCGTGTTCCATGAAATCCTCGCGCTGCCCTCCGGCGGAGACACCAGCTACCCCGGCCTCGTCTGGAAGGACGGACTGCTCTGGGTGAGCTACTACTCCAGCCACGAGGACAAGACCAGCATCTACCTCGCAAAGGTAAGCCTGAAAAAGTAAGCCGAGCCCCCTTTTTGGCGCATTTCAAGGTTGAAATGCCGGATATGAAGGAAGATGCCGGGGACGGGCACCGAGGTGGCACGGGCTTCCAGCCCGTGTTTCCTGGGTCGCATCCATGACCCAACACACGGGCTGGAAGCCCGTGCCACCTCAGTGCCCGCGCTCGACATCCTTTTGAAAATACCGCGGCTCAATCCGAGTTGCTCTGGAAAAGGAACCGCCCGCCGGAGCCTGCGCTCCGGCGGGCGGTCGCATGTGCGGGGGGATCAGACGCCCGCGCGGCGTCCGAGCACGGCGAGCAGGACCAGCGCCAGCCCGCCGAGGAAGAGATCGCCCAGGCGCTTCTTCACTCCGTCCGGCGTGAGGTCCGACTTGGAGCAGCCGCACCCGCACCCCGAATCCTCAATCCCCAGCTCCGCCGTGTCGAGCACCCCGTCGCCGTTGGCGTCGAGGAAGGTGAACACCGCCTGCGTCAGGCCGGGCACCGCCGCCTGCGCCTCGTCGAAGGTGAGGCCGCCGCTGCCGTCGGTGTCGGCCTGGTTAAAGGCGTCCCGCAGGGCGGTGCGCGCCGCCTCCCCCGCGGCGGGGTCCACGCCCTTGGACACTGTGAGGCTGACCGCCGCGCCGGGCGCGGCCTGCGCCCCCGCGGGGGGATTCTGGCCGACAACCGTGCCCGCCGGGGCCGTGTCGCTGTACACCTCCGTCACGCCGCCCACGGTGAGGCCCGCGCCGGTGAGGGCGGCCTCGGCGTCGGCCCGCGCCTGGCCGACCACGCCGGGCACCGCCACCGTGTTGTTGCAGGGTCCGCTGGAGACCACGAGGGCGACCTCGGAGCCCGCGGCGGCCTGGGTGCCGCCGCCGGGGTTCTGGGAGAGGACGCCGCCCGCCGCGACGGTGTTGCTGCACTGCTGCGTCACCGTCCCCACGGCAAGCCCCGCGCCGGTGAGGGCGGCCTCCGCGTCGGCCTGCGCCTGGCCGACGACGGTGGGCACCGTCACGGTGCCGCTGCCTGCAGTCTCAATGCAAACCTGATCCACGAAGAGGTTGAGCACGTCCGTGTCGGGCGCTTCCACGGCGCTCTCAAAGACCAGCTCGTGCGTTTCCCCGTCGGCATAGGCACTCACGTCCAGCTGGACCAGGGTCCATTCCGCGTACTGCACGGCGTCGGCCTCGGTCATGCGGAACAGCTCGTCGTCGTCCATCAGGAAGGCCATGTGGCCCGTGGTGCCGGCCGTGGGAATGCGGACATAGAAGGAGAGGGTCGCGGACGCGGCTGCGGGAATGGCCGCGTTCTGCGCGACCCACCCGGACTCCGCGGTGTTGGTGCCGCCGAACCAGACGAACCAGTCGCCCTCATACGCGGCAAAACTGGCATTGCAGGAGGCGTCGCACAGCGGGGTGCCGTAGTTGAGGGAATACTCCTCCCAGCCGAGGCTCGGAGAGCCGCTCTCGAACCCGCTGTCGGCCACCGGGTCGTCGGGACAGGGGTCCGCCGGCTCGCCCGCATAGGTCACGAGCACCGTGTAGGCCCCGCCCAGCTCGTCGTAGTCGGCCACGCGGATCAGGCAGGTCTCCCCCGCCTGAAGCGTCTCGCGGACCTGTGACTGGTAGTCGCAGTAGTCGTCGTTGTAGCCGATCTCCACCGGGTCGGCGCATCCGCCGAGGAAGACCGTCAGCGTGGTGTCGAACGAGGATCCGCACAGCGAGATGTCGTACAGGCCCATGGTGCCGGGTGTGAAGGAGAACCACACATCCGCGCCGTCCCAGTCTTCCGTGTCATAGTCCGTGCCCGCGCCCGTGCTGTCGCCGTTGAAGGCGACGCCCTCCTCCAGGGAAATGGCGTCCGCGCACAGGTCGTTGGTCATGGGCTCCACATAGTCCACAACGATGGTGTATGCGCCGCCCAGCTCGTCGTAGTCGGCCACGCGGATGAGATAGGTCTCTGCGGCGTTGAGGGGTGCGCTAACCCACGATTGATAGTCGCAGTAGTCGTCGTTGTAGGCGACCTGGACCGGGGCGTCGCAGGAGCCGCTGAACACAAACAGGGTGGAGTCAATGGCCGACCCGCACAGCGAGACGGTGTAGGTGCCGGTCTCCGCCGGGGTGAAGGTGAACCACACGTCGTTCATGTCGTACCAGTCGTCGTTGTCGTACTCCGTGCCCGCGGCCGTGCTGTCGCCCTCATAGGCGACCCCCGCCTCCAGGGCGACCGCGTTCCCGCAGAGGTCGTTGGGCAGGGGCGTGGACTCCTCCGCGGTCAGGGTGTAGTCTCCCGTCTCCCCGTTATACCCGGCCACGCGGATGTAACAGGCGCTCCCCTCTGTCATGGGAACGCGGACCTTGGACTGGTAGTCGCACCAGTCGTCGTTGGACGTGAGCGGAACCAGGGCGCCGCAGTCGCCGGAAAAGGCATGCAGCACCGTGTCAAGCGCCGACCCGCAGGTGAAGAAGGCGTACGTCGCGGTGGCGGGGGCGGTGAACGTGAACCAGACATCCGCGCCCGAGCCGTCCCCGGCGTCGTAGTCCGCCGCCGCCCCGGCGTTGCTTCCGGAGACGGGCGCGCCAATCAGCAGGGGCCACGCGTCCGCGCAGGTGTCGTTGAATCCGGTGGTGGTGAAAGTGAAACAGGCGCCGCCGTTGTCCGAGGAGGCCGTGTTGCCCGCCGCGTCCACCACGTCAACGGCGAAGAAGTAGGGGGTGTCGGGGACGAGTCCGACCACCGGAACCCCGGGGTTCAGCGCGGGGCCTCCGGTGGTCTGCGCGGTCTGGGTGAGGGAGGCGCAGTCGGTTCCGTAGCGCACCGTCGCGGTCACCGGCTCGTCGGCTTCCACGATGATGACCGCAGTGGTCCCGCCGACGGCGGTCGCCGACGCATTCGAGATGACCGGGGCCGTGCCGTCAATGGGGACGGTCTTCTCGACCACCGCCGGGCTGCCGGAGCCGTCGTCCGCGTCGTAGTAGCGCACCGTCATTTCCCCCCCGTCCACGACGTATAGTCCCTCCGTCGGAGTCGCCTTTCCGGATGTGTAAAGCTGCACGGCCCCGGTGAACTGGGTGACGGCGGCCTTGACCACCGCGTTCAGGGCCAGGGTCTTGGTGTGAAACTCGCCAACGATCTCCACGGCGGCCGACGGGGCGGCCAGCACGTCCTCCAGCATGATCTGCACGATGTCCGTCGGCTTGTAGGCCTCCTTGTCCAGCGTGATCTTGCCGGCCTCCGGGACGTACTCGGGGATGAACTGCGCGAAGGTGGCGGACTTGCTGACCTCCTCGCCCGCCGCGCTGTCCGCGAGCACATTGGAGTAGAAACAGGCGGAGTCGGAGTCGTAGTTGAAGTCCGTCTCTCCCCGGACGAGGATGCCCTCGACCACGCCCGTGGCGGCGTTGAACACCGGGGACCCGGAATTGCCGCCGTAGGTGTCCAGATTCGCCACAAAGTATCCGGGGGCGGCGTTGTCCGCGACTTCGGTGGTGGGGCCGAAGGCGATCTTCTTGGGCAGGCCGGCGGGGTGCCCGATCACGCCGACGGGCGTGTCCAGCGGCACGGTGTCCGAGCGGCGGATGGGCAGGGGCTGCGCCCCCGGCGCGGTCACCGGACGGTCCACCCGCACGATGCAGTAGTCCAGCCCCCCCGAAAGCGCCCAGCCCACCACCTCCACGGCGGTGTAGACCTGGCTTGCCTCCAGTTCGTACACGGGCGTCGTCGCGTCCGCCATCTCAAACCCGAAGATGAACCGCACATCGGCCTGCTCCCCGTCCGAGAAACAGTGCCCCGCCGTGGCGATCAGGTCGTCCCCCACCAGGAATCCCGTGCACCAGGCCGCCACAGGCTGGCTGCCGAAGGGCTCCCCGGGGCAGGCGGGATACCCCCCTGACGTGTAGTAGTACAAAGACAGTTCCCAGCGGCCCCCGCTGAGGGGGGTGAGGTCCGACGTGGCCACCAGTCCGCAGACCGACCCGGCCAGTTCCCGGCGCAGGGGGTCCGTCTCCTGATACACGTCAATGCGGTCGTCCGTGCCGTAGACCACCTTGTCCTGCGCGCCTGCGGGCGTCCAGGGGTCCTTGGAGATGGGGGTGCGTCCGGGGACCGCCGCTTTCCCCTTTTCCGCCTTCTCCGTCGCTTTCGCGCACTGTTTCCCGTTTTCCAGCGCGGCGGCCGACACGGCGGCCACGGCCAGCCCCAGCGCAACACACATCACCCGCAGAAGTTTTTTCATCGGTCCGTTCCTCATCCCTGGACAATCAGCCCACAGTCAAGACGGCCCCCGGAAGGGGACCTCCCTGCCTTGACTTCCAGTTCAAATTGTAGCACACCGGTTCTGGAATGGAAACCCGTTTCCCGTTCCCTGACCGCCGGAAAACACTGCGCGTCCCGTTCTTGCCCCCCCGTCCGGAGCTGGGGGGGAAGGAGCGGAAGGCGCCCACCAATAACGAACCGCCCGCCGGAGCCTTCGCTCCGGCGGGCGGCTGCATGGGTGGGGAAATCAGACCCCGGCGCGGCGGCCCAGCGCGGCGAGCAGCACGAGCGCCAGCCCGCCAAGGAAGAGGTCGCCCAGGCGCTTCTGCCATCCGTCCGGCGCAAGGCCCGACTTCGCGCAGCCGCAGCCGCCCCCGGCGGCATCCCCGAGCCCGAGTTCCGTCTTGTCAAGCACGCCGTCTCCGTTTGTGTCCAGGGCGCTGAAGACGGTCCGCGTCAGGACGACCGACTCCGCCTCGTCAAAGGTGAGGGTGCCGCTGTCATCCGCGTCCGCCTGATAGAACGCATTTTGCAGGGCGGTGCGCGCCGCGTCCGTGACGGCGGGGTCCACCCCCTTGGACACCGTCAGGCTGACGGCGGATCCGGGCGCCGCCGTTGCGCCGGCGGCGGGGCTCTGGCTGATGACCACACCCGCCGCGACCGTGTCGCTGTACACCTCCGTCACCGCGCCCAGGGTGAGCCCGGCGCCCGTCAGGGCCGCCTCGGCGGCGACCCGCGTCTGGCCAACCAGATTGGGGACGGTCGCCGTGACGGGGCAGGGGCCGCTGGAGACCACGAGGGCAACCGCCGCGCCGGACATGGCCGGGGCGCCCCCGGCCGGGGTATGGGAAATCACGCTGCCCTCGGGGACGCTGTCACTGCACTTGCGGGTAACCGCGCCCGCGGAAAGCCCCGCGTTGGCGAGGACGGCCCCGGCGGCGGCCTGGGACTGGCCGACCACGTTGGGCACTTTCACGATAGCCGGGCAGGGGCCGCTGGAAACGGTGAGGCTCACGGGCGTGTTGTCGGCGACCAGCCGCCCGGCGCCGGGATCCTGGCTGATCACCGTGCCCTTCGGAACCGAGGCGTCGCACACTTCGGTCACCGTGCCCAGCGTCAGCTGGGCCGCGAGCAGAGCCTCCTCGGCCTGTGTTTGGGTCGTGCCGACAACATCCGGAACCTCATTGTCTCCGGTCGGCACGGGGCCTTTCGACACGTCCAAGCTCACGGCGGTGCCTGGGGGCACGGTCGCCCCCCCCGCGGGACTCTGGCCCATGACCTGCCCTGCGGGAACCGTCTCGCTGTACGCCTCGATGATGCCGCCCAGGGCCAGCCCGGCGCCGACAATGGCCGCCTCCGCGGCGGCCTGCGTCTGGCCGACGACATTGGGAACCCGCACGGGGGCTTCGCCGGTTTCAATGCAGACCTTGTCCACGAAAATATTCAGCACGTCGGTCTTGGGCGCCGCCACGGCGCTCTCAAAAGCCAGCTCGTGCAGGCCACCGTCGGCATAGCCGCTGATGTCCAGTTCCACCCGGGTCCACTCCGCGTACTGCGCCGCGTCGGCCTCGGTCACGCGGAACAGCTCGTCGCGGTCCATCAGGAGGGCCATGTGCCCCGTGGTGCCCGCTGTGGGGATGCGGAGGTGGAAGGAGAGGGTCGCGGAGCCGGCGACGGGGAGGGTCGTGTGCTGAAGGATCCACCCCTGCTCCGCGGTGTCCGCCCCGCCGAACCAGACAAACCAGTCGCCCTCATAGGCGGTGAAATCGTCGTTGCAGGAGGCGTCGCACAAGGGGGTCCCATAGTGGAGGGAATAGCCCTCCCAGCCGGCGCTGGGGGATCCGGTCTCGAACCCGCTGTCCGCCACAGGGTCTCCGGGGCACGGGTCCCCGGGCACGCCCGCATAGGTCGCGAGCACCGTGTGGGCGCCCCCCGCGGCATCGCGGTCGGCCACGCGGATCAGGTGGGTCACCCCTGCCTGAAGGATCTTGCGCACCTGCGACTGGTAGCCGCAGAAATCGTCGTTGAAGCCGATATTAACCAGGTCGCCGCACCCGCCGAGGAAGACGGCCAGGGTGGTGTCGAACGAGGACCCGCACAGCGAAATGTCGTACATGCCGGAGGTGCCCGGCGTGAAGGAGAACCACACATCCGCACCGTCCAGGCCTTCGGTATCGTAGTCCAGGCCCGCGCCGGTGCTGTCGCCGTTGTGGGCGACATCCTCCTCCAGAGGGATGGCGTCGGCGCAGAGATCGTTGGATGCGGCGGTGGTAAAGGTGAAACAGGCGCCCCCGTTGTCCGAGGAGGCCGTGTTGCCCGCCGCGTCCACCACGTCAACGGCGAAGTAGTAGGGCGTTTCCGGGGAAAGGCCGCCCAGCGTGACAACGGGGTCCATCACCGGGCCGCCGGCGCTCAGGGCGGTCTGGGTGAGGGCGCCGCAGGCGGTCCCGTAGCGCACCGTCGCAGTCACAGGTTCGCTGGCCTCCACCCTCACCGCCGCCGACGCCCAGCCGATGGAGACCGCCGACGCGTTTGCAACGGCCGGGGCCGTGCCGTCAATGGCCACGGTCTTCTCAATCACCGCCGGGCTGCCCGATCCGTCGTCTTCGTCGTTGTAGCGCACCGTCATTTCCCCCCCGTCCAGAACGAAGAGCGATTCCACCGGGTCGGCCTTGCCGACGCTGTAAAGCTGCACGGCCCCGGTGAACTGGGTGGCGGCGGCCTTCACGGCGTTCAGGACCAGGGTCTTTGTGTGGTGCTCCCCCTCTATCTCCACATTGACGGAGGAAACCGCCAGCACGTCCTCCACCGTGATCTGCACCATGTCTGTGGGCTTGTAGGCCTCCTTGTCCAGCGTGATCTTCCCCTCCGCGGCGGCGGCCTCGGGCACGTACTGGGCGAAGGTGGTGGACTTGCTGACGTCCTCCCCCGCGGCGCTGTCCGGCAGGACATTGGAGACGAAGCAGGCGCCCTGCAGGACAAAATCTTCTGCGCCGCGCACGAGAATTCCCTCGACCACCCCCGTGGCGGCGTTAAACACCGGGGATCCGGAGTTCCCACCGTAGGTGTCCAGATTCGCCGTGAAGTATCCGGAGGCGGTATTGGCGGCCACTTTGGTCGTGGGGCCGAAGGCGAGCTTCTTGGGCAGGCCGGAAGGGTGCCCGATCACGCCAAGGGGCGTGTCCAGCGGCACCGTGCCCTCCCGGCGGATTTGGAGGGGCTGCGCCCCCGAAGCGGTCACCGGACGGTCCACCCGCACGACACAGTAGTCGAGTCCGCCCGACAGCGCCCAGCCCACCACCTCCACGGCGGTGTAAACTTGACTTGCCTCCAGTTCGTACACGGGCGTCGTCGCGCTCGTCATCTCGAACCCGAAGATGAACCGCACGTAGCTCTGGTCCCCGTCGGCGAAACAGTGCCCCGCCGTGGCGATCAGGTCCTCGCCCACCAGGAAACCCGTGCACCACGGAACCACCGGCTGGGAACCGAAGGGTTCCGAAGAGCAGGCGGGATATCCCCCTGCCGTGTAGGTATACAAAGACAGTTCCCAGCGCCCCCCGCTGATCGGCGTCAGGTCCAACGCGTCCACCAGCCCGCAGACCGACCCCGCGAGCTCCTGCCGCAGGGGGTCCGTCTCCTGGTACACGTCAATCCGGTCGTCCGTGCCGTAGACCACCTTGTCCTGCGCGCCCATGGGCGTCCACGGTTCTCCGGAAATCGGGGTGCGGGCGCCCGGGGCCGCCCCTTTCCCCTTCGCCGCCTTCTCCGGGAGGGGCGCGCACCGCTTTCCGTTGTCTGGCGCGGCGGCCGAAACGGCGGCCACGCCCAGCCCCAGCACAACACACACCACCCGCACGAAAGCATTCATCGGTTCGTTCCTCATCCCTGGACAGGCTGCCCACGGTCAACACGGCCCCCGGTTCGGGGGCCTCCCTTGATTGACTTCCAAAAACAATTGTAGCACAGGCGTTTTGGAATTTGAACGCGCCGCCCCTGGTCCCCGGACAAGAGTCCGCGCGGGGCTCAGTGGGCCGGCGCGCCGCCGCGGAACATGAAGTATGCGGCCCCCACCAGGCACAGGGACGCCCACACGAAGTCCATGCGGAACGGCTGCTTCATGTAGACCACGCAGAACGCGGCGAACACGGAGATGCTGATGATCTCCTGGAGCACCTTGAGTTGCGGCAGGGTGAAGACCTGGAATCCGATGCGGTTCGCGGGCACCTGGAGGCAGTATTCGAAGAAGGCCACCCCCCAGCTCGCAAGCACCACGAAAAAGAGGGCGCGGCCCTTCAGGTCGTTCAGGTGGCCGTACCAGGCATAGGTCATGAACAGGTTTGATCCGGCGAGCAGCAGAATGGTGTGCAGCTTATCCATGGGGAAACGGACTCCGTCGCAGGGGGAAGTGTGGGGAAACCGGGGGAGGACGGGCCGTAGTATACAACAGGTTTCCGCACGGGAACGTTTCCCCCGCACGCCGGTATTACATTGTCATCCGGCGTCCGGAGCGGCGCCGGGACGGACAGAAACGGAGGACGCGCGGCGGCGGGCCGCCGGCATGGGAGTCTTTGTTGTCATGCGCAACCATGGCGAGTTTCTGAAGGGCGGCCTGCTCGTGGTGATCGCCCTGTTCGGACTGATGCTGCTGCATGCGGGGTGATGCTTCCAGCAGCCGGGGGGGGAGGGGCTACGCGGACAGCGCCTCGTAGATGGTGGTGAGGCGGGCGGCGGTGGCTGCGGCGGAAAAGCGGTCCTCGACGGATTCGCGCGCGGCGCGGCCGAGCACCTCGCGGACGGTGGGGTTGGCGCCGAGTTCCTTGAGGGCCGCCGCAAAGGCGGGCACGTCGTCTGGCGGGACCAGCCGGCCGTTCATGCCGTTCTCCAGGGCCTCGTCGGCGCCGGGGTAGAAGGTGCTGACGCAGGGGAGCCCGCAGGCCATCGCCTCGAGCAGGGACAGGGACAGCCCCTCGTAGCGGCTGGAGAGGACATACACGTCGCCCGCCGCGAGGAGGTCCCGCACGTCCTCCTGAAACCCCACAAAGCGCAGGCTGCCGCCGAGGCCCAGCGTCCTCGCCTGGGCGTCCAGGGCGCCCCGGAGCGGCCCGTCCCCCGCAAGCAGCAGCACCGCCCGGGGCAGCTTCACCCGGACGCTCGCAAAGGCGTCCAGCAGCAGCGCGTGGTTCTTCTGCGGCGCGAGCCGCCCCGCCGCAATGAAGACGGGCTGGTCTTCGGCCAGGCCGAAACGGGCGCGGGCGACCGCGCGCTCGTCCGCGTTGAAGGGGCGGAAGTGCTCCATGTTGATGGTGTTGTGCAGCGCCTCGCCGTTGCGGCAGAGACCGACGGTGTTGAGAACGTGGCGGGAGCAGGCCAGCACCGTGCCCGCGCGCCGGTAGGCGTGGCGCTCGATCCAGTCCTGGTAGCGGCCGCTGGCGGCGACGGGGTTCTGCACGTGGACGATGAGCCGCCCGAGGCGGCGGGTGGACATCATGCGCTCGCACAGGAACGACGAGATGACGAGATGCGCATGAACCACATCGTAGTCGCGGCGCAGCCACGGCGCGAGGCGCAGGGGAATCGCCGGGTTCCACCGGAAGGGGGAAAGGTGCGCCGGGGGGAAGCCCGCATCGGCAAAGGTCTGCGACAGCAGCCCCGGCCCGAAGAGGGACACCACGTCCACCTGGAACCGGTCGCGGGGCAGGCGGCGGATCCACTCCAGCAGGGCGGTCTGCGCGCCGCCGCCGTTCAGGCAGTCCACGACCTCAAGCACGCGAATCGGACGCTCCGCATTCATGTCTCACCTCAACCGTCCAGCCCGTTGAACAACACCGTCCCCCGGCCCGCCGGTCCGGCGCGGGGAAAACACCATTATCGCAGATTCTCACCCGCGCTTCATCCGAAGGGCGGAAGCCCCTCCGCCTTGCGCCCGCGCCGGGTCCGGGCGTCGCGCAACTGCCTCAGGGGCTCCAGCAGCACGGCGGCGGGATGGTGCGCAAACGTGACGGGCACCCCCCACTCGCCGAGCCGCCGGTTGATTTCCGGCAGGACCACGGGCACCCAGTAGTCGCGGTAGCTGAAACAGGATGATTTCCCCGCGTTTTCCGCGTGGCTGCGCCAGGTGCCCAGCGTTTTCGGCCAGGAGCAGACGGGGCCGAGGGCCGCGCCGAGCCAGGCGACATAGGAATCCGGCGAGGCGGCCACCGCCTCCGGCACGGGAAAGATCTCCTCCAGCACGGCGCGGGCAAAAGCCAGCCCGCTCGACGGAACATGAAACACCGTCAGATCGTGGCGCAGGGCCGTGTTCACCCGGCCGCAGGCGCGCCACTGCGCCAGCAGGTCGCCGCTGCGCAAAATGCCCAGGCAGGCATGGCCCCGGCCGTCGTCGAGCTGGTGCTGGTACACCCCGCCCCCCGGCACGGCGCGCATGAATGCCACCATCTCCGCCACCTTCTCAGCCCGCCATTCGTCATCGCTGTCGAGGAAGCAGACCACCTCGCCCTCCGCCTGGGAAAAGCCCGCGTTCCACGCCGCGCCCTGGCCTTTGTGCTCCTGGAGAATCACCCGCATGGGGACCGGGGCCGTCTGCCGCGCCCGCTCCAGCAACGCGCGCGAGTTGTCCGACGACCCGTCGTCCACGGCGATCAGCTCCAGACGCGGCCAGGTCTGCGCGAAAACGCTGTCCAGCGCCGCGGGCAGATAGCGTCCGTAGTTGTAGCTCGACAGGATGACGCTGACCAGCGGGGTTTCCGAAAGCGGCGGTATGGCAACCTGTTTCATCGGGGGCGCGTGTCCTCCGCGAACAGAGTAGCAAATCCGCCCCGCAGGAAGCACCCGGGCGCCGGGGACGCCGGACAGGTCGGACAAGTCGGACAGGTCTGACCCGTCGGACTGGGTGGCGGGCAGCCCGCAGGGGCGCACGGTGCCCTCCACTTCCCAGCCTCCGCCTTGACTTCATTTCCGGGGGAACGTAGAGTAGGGGCCAAACCGCATCACGGGGGTGAACCGCCATGATTTTTCAGGTGCTTTCCGGATTCCTGCTGGGGGGGGCTGCCGCCGCGGCCGGGGGGTGGCTGCTGGCGCGCGGGGGCGCGCGGCGGCTGGCTGCGGAGCGCGACCTCGCCCTCAGCGGGAAGGCCGCCATGGAGGCGCGCGCCGCGCAGTTGGAGCAGGCCTGGGCGCGGCTCCGGGAGGAGGCCGGGCGCCTTGGAACCCAGCTCACGGACACACAGGCGGAACTGCGCCGGGAGACGGGCCTGCGCGCCGCAGCGGAGGAAAAAGCCCTGCGTGTGGCACCACTGGAGGGGGAGGCGGTGGCGCGGACGAACGAGCTGACCCTGCTTAGGGAGCGGGTGCGCGAAATGGAGACGCGGCTGGAGGAGGAGCGCAAGGCGGCGCAGGAGAAACTGGCCCTGCTGGAAGACGCGCGGAAGAAGCTGGCCGACGCCTTCCAAACCCTGTCCGCCGAGGCGCTGAAAAGCAACAGCACCTCCTTTCTGGAGCTGGCGGAGCAGAACCTGAAGCGGTTTCAGGAGACGGCGCAGGGCGACCTGACCAAGCGCCAGGAGAGCATCGAGCAGATGGTGAAGCCCATCCGCGAGTCTCTGGAAAAGGTGACCACCCAGATTCAGGAGGTGGAGAAGACGCGGGCCGGGGCCTACTCCGAGCTGTCCGAGCAGGTCAAAAGCCTCTCCCTGGGCCAGAGCCAGCTTCAGACGGAGACGGGGCGGCTGGTGAGCGCCCTGAAGTCCCCCATCACCCGGGGGCGCTGGGGCGAAATCCAGCTCCAGCGCGTGGTGGAGCTGGCGGGCATGCTGGAGTACTGCGACTTCGAGCAGCAGGCCACCGTGAAGTCCGAGGACGGCGCCCTGCGGCCGGACATGGTCATCCGCCTCCCCAACGACAAGGTGATTGTCGTGGACTCCAAGGTGTCGCTGGACGCCTACATCAAGGCCATTGAGGCGGACACGGAGGAGGCGCGGGCCGGGCACATGCAGACCCATGCGCGGCAGGTGCGCGACCATGTGACCCGGCTGTCGGGCAAGGCCTACTGGAGCCAGTTTGCCAACACCCCGGAGTTCGTCGTCCTCTTCCTGCCGGGCGAGCCCTTCTTCAGCGCGGCGCTCCAGGAGGACCCCGCGCTGATCGAGACGGGGGTGGAGAACCGGGTGATTCTGGCAACGCCGACCACGCTGATCGCCCTGCTGAAGGCGGTGGCCTTCGGCTGGCGGCAGGAGCGGCTCGCGGAGAACGCCGAAAAAATCAGCGCCTTGGGACGGGACCTCTACAAGCGCATCTGCGGGCTTGCCGACGCGTTTGTGAAGGTGGGCAAAGGGCTAGACTCCGCCACGGACGCCTATAACAAGGCCGTGGGAACCCTGGAGTCCCGCGTGCTCGTGTCCGCGCGCCGGTTCAAGGACCTGGGCGCGGCGCCGGGGGACAAGGAACTGGACCTGCTGGCCCCCGTGGACCACACGACCCGCGACATCCAGCGCCCCGAGCTTCTTGAGGGGCCCGCGGAGGCGGACTGATCACTCCTTCTCGCGGACATCCCTGCGCTCGTCCGGGGCGGGCCGCCATTTCACGCCGTCAAGCTGAAGCGACACCCACTCGTAGGCCTTGCGGGCCGGATCGAGGGTGTAGAGCTTCGCGCCCTTCCGGACAACCTCGTCGCCGTAGCCGCCCACGCCGGTGGCGCGGCCGTAGATGAGGTCCACGCCGCCGGAGACGGCGGAGTAGTCGTTCACGTGGTCGTGGCCGCAGATGACCGCCTTCAGCCCGGCCTCCGCCAGCACGGGGAGGGAGGACCGGTCCTCCTCTTCAAAGCACACGTCCTCGCCGATGATGCCCCGGGCCGAGCCGTCGTCCCAGATGTCCTGGTACTGCCGCACGGGGATGTGGAAGGCCCCGATGCGCAGGGGGCGCGGTCCGGCGGCGTCCAGGGTTTTCGCGGCGGACTTGGTGAACTCGCGCGCCTCGGCGTCCATGCCGCCCGTCTTGGTGTTCAGGCAGAACAGCTCCGCCAGACGCTCCCCGGAGGCGCTCTCCAGGCTGACCACGTAGTTGCCGTTGGATTCACGGCCCGCGTAAAGGCTGCCTTTCGCCTCCGCAAACGTCTTGTGGCCCGCCGCAAAATCGTCCAGCTGGTCGTGGTTTCCCCAGGTGAAGGCCCACGGCACGCCCATGCCTGACAACTGCTCCACGGCGAAGGCCATGTACTCCGCCCCGCGCCCCCCGTCGTTGTCGCACCACAGGTCACCCGTCACGACGAAAAGGTCGGGCTTCGCCAGGTCAAGCAGTTGCCGCAGGTGCTCAACCGTCTTCTGTCTCCTTTGCTTCTCCAGGGTGGGCATCTTCTTGATCCCGCTGAAAAAGTGCACATCCGTGAATTGCAGCACCTTGACCGCCGCCTGGTCCGCCACCTTCAGCCGCGACACCCACGGATTCACCGCCGCCTTTGCCGGCTGATGACCCAGCGCGGCGGCCGCCGCCGCTGTTGTGGTCACTGCAAGAAAACCGCGTCTTGAAACCTTTTCCATGCCGAAACTCCTTTTCCGCCCGGTCCGCCCGGCGGGAACCGTCCGCAGAGACTACCACAGAAGAGGCTGCCGGACGCAAAAGGACGTCCGGTGGACCGCCGGGTTGCTTGACATTTCGAACAGGATGAAATACCATGAAATCATGACGTGGCGCGCGCGTGGGGTCCGTGCCGGCCGGCGGAGCCCTTGGCGGACAATGCCGTCCTCCGGACAGGTGGACAGGCCCGGGCAGGGCGGAGGCTTGTTTCTATCCGTGCGGTTTCGGGCCGTGCGTTTGAGGCTCTTATTCTTTCAGGCAGGCCCGCCCCGTGAAGGCGGCGGGAGAAGGGATGGTCAAGATGCGTGCAGGCAGGTTTTTCTTGGGGATGTTCACCGCGGCGTTGCTGCTGGCAGTGTCCGCCGAAGCGGCCGTGCAGGTGCTGGACAAGGCTTCCACGAAGGACGAGGACAACGACTCCTCCTTAAACCTGGACTTCACGGCACCGGCGGGCACCCAGCTTCTTGTGCTTGGCGTGTCGAACCGGGACAACCGGGCTGTCTCTTCCGCCACGATAGACGGGGTGGCGTTTCACATGATCGTGGACTCCGACGAAACGGGGTATGGCAGCTTCCCCGACCGGGACGAGCGGGTCGCGCTGCTGTATTACAAGAATCCCCCCGTCGGTGTTGCCAAAACCATCGCGGTCACCCTGAGCAACGACTCCCGCCACAAGATCGCGGGGGTGCTCTTTCTCTCCGGCGTGGATTTGGCGCAGTTCTCCGACCCCGGCGCGGCCACGCCGCTGAAACCGGTGCGGCTGGTCAGCCGCGGCGGATCGGGCACGGCCACCATCACCTTCGACGGCACCCAGGCCCCGCTGGGGACGCTGGCGGTGTCCGCCATTGTCAACAAGGACACCACCCTGAACATCGTGGGCGCGCCGGAGCATGTGCAGCAGTGGCGGTTGGACACCTACTACTGGCTTGGCCTTCTCCGGAGCCAGGGCGGCGGCGGCACGCGGGCGGGGTCCGCGTCGGGCGCGTCCCTATCCTGGGCGCCCAACGACAACTACGGCATGGCGGCCTGCGTGATCCCCACGGGGAACCAGGGGCCCACGGACATCGCGGGAAGCCTGACGGTGTCCGACACGGCGCCCAACGGAACCGTTGCGGGAACGCTCACCGTGAGCGATCCGGACGGCGCCCCGCCCTATGTCTGGTCTCTGCTGGACAGCGCGGGGGGGCGTTTTGTCCTGACCCCGGCGGGGGACACCCTCACGGCCACGGTGACGCTCGCGGACGCGTCGCAGATTGACGCGGGGGCGGCGGCCGCCCATGTGATCCGGGTGTCTGTGGAGGACCCCGCGGCGGGGTACAACAAGGTTTTCTCGAAGGACATCTCCGTCGTGGTCACCGACGCCACCAATCCCGTGATCACGAACATCACCAGTTCGCGGAGCGCGGCGCGGCACGGGGCCAGCGTCACCCTTAGCGCCACGATCACAGACAACGTGTCTGTGGCGTCGGATCCCCAGATGACGGTCAACGGCGTTCCCCTCACTTTCCCTGTGCTGAACGGCGACGTGTACTCCTGGCTGTGGAACGTTCCCGCCGGGGCCCCGGAGGGGCCTGTGTCCATTTCCGTCAGCGCGGCAGACCCCTCGGGGAACATGGCCGAGGCGTCGGTGAACGATCTGCTGGTGGTGGACAACATCGCGCCCGTTCTCAGCAGCTTCTCCGTTTCCGACACCTTCGTGAAACCGGGGGACACGGTGGTGGTCGGCGTCACGGTGGAGGACAACGTGCAGGTGTCGGCAAGCCCGCCCCCGGTGTTGACGGTGGCGGGAGTGGACGCCGGCCCGCCGTCGGTTTCGGGCAGCCGGCATGAATGGGCCTATGTGATTCCGGAAGACACCGCGGAGGGGTACGCGGTCATGACTGTCGGCGCGCAGGACACCGCGGGCAACACCGTGTCTGGAACGGCGGCTGACCTCGTCACGGTTGACCGCACCGCGCCGTCCGTGCACTCGGTCCAGTCCTCCGTCGCGTGGGCCCGCGCGGGCGCATCGGTGAGCATTTCGGCCAGTGTCAGCGACAACTATGGCCTGGACGGGCTGCCGACACTCCGGTTGAACGGCAACATGGTCACTGCGCCGCCGGCAGTGAACGGAAGCCTGCACACATGGACCTTCGCCGTCAGCGCGTCCGAGCCGCAGGGCGCGGCAGTGATTGAGGTGTGGGCGGCGGACCGGGTCGGCAACGCAACCACCGCCTCTCCGCCGAGCACGGTGCTGAACATTGACCACGCGGCGCCGGAAATCTCGTCCTTGACGGCCTCTCCGTCCCTGGCCAAGGTCGGCACCGCCGTCACGCTGACTGCCGTGGTGTCAGACAATTTCCTGCTGGCGTCCCCGCCGGAGATGACCGTGAACGGGCTGGCTGTTCCCCCGCCGGCGGTGGCGGCGAATCTTTACACCTGGTCATTCACTGTCCCGGGAGGCGTTGCTGAAGGGCCGGCGGTGGTCCTTGTCAGCGCCGCCGACCTGGCGGGAAACGGGCAGACCCTTTCCAGCGGCTCAATTCTCTCCCTTGACCCGAACCCGCCCCTGGTTGCGGGGGTGACTGCCACCCCCTCCCAGCTTCGCACCGGCGGAACGGTTGCCATTCAGGCCACCGTTACGGACATGAGCGCTGTGGCCGGAACGCCGGCCTTGACGGTCAACGGGAGTGGGGCCACCTTCTCGCACAGAAGCGGGGACGTCTATCACTGGACGCACACGATTCCCATCGGCGTGGCCGAGGGTCCGGCCACGCTTCTTTTCTTCTCCGCCGACACCCTCGGGAACAGCGGCGAGACGGTCAACACGACAGCGCTGCTGATTGACCGGACCCCTCCCGAGATAAGCGGCGCGCAGGCGGTGCCCTCGGTGGCGCGCGGAGGCGACATGGTCCGGCTGCAGTTCCAGGTCACAGACCCGCTGACCGGCGTCTTCGGCCTTCCGGCTGTCACGGTGAACGCCCATACGGCCACCTTCCACAGCCGGGACGGCAGCCTGTACGAATTCCGCTACACCGTGTGGCCCACGGACCCGGACGGCGATGCGTCCATCGTCGTTTCGGCGCGTGACGCGGTGGGCAACGCCGGCGTGATGACATTCCCGGACGTGCTGAAAATAGACAACACGGTTCCGACCCTGTCGGGATTGACGGTGTTTCCCGAATATGCCCGCCACGGGCAGACGGTCGTTATGGGGTTCCGTGTGAATGAGCCGGATGGTCTGGCCGTCCAGCCCGAAGTGCTGGTGAACGACGTCCCGGCGGTGCTTTCCGCGTCAGAGGACATGTTCTTCGAGTTCTCCTACCTGGTTCAGAGCGGGGTTTCCCAGGAGGGTCCGGCAACCTTGACCGTGCGGCTGGAGGACGCCTTGGGCAATGTCGGGAACACGCAAAGCACGGGCCTGCTCCACATAGACACCCTCGCGCCCGCCGGCAGTCTGCTGATTAACGGTGGCGCGGTGTTCACCCGCGTCCCCTCCGTGATGCTTGCGCTGGTGCCGGACGACGGCGCGCACTCCAGCGGGATCTCGCAAATGAGTCTGAGCGATGGCGGCGCCCTTTGGCTTCCCTGGGAGCAGTACTCCCCGGAACGGGCCTGGACGCTCACCCCCGGACAGGGATGGAAAAAGGTGTACGCGAAACTCAAAGACCGCGCGGGGAATGTGACAACCGCGCCGATTCAGGGAACCATTGCCCTCAACCCCAACCCGCTGGCTGTTGACCAGCAGAGTCCGGCGGAGGTGAACGCCGTCGCGGGAAGCGTTGTCATGCTCGAGGTCGGGGTTAGGAACGCCTTCGGCTCGGTGGTCACCTACGCATGGTACAAGGACGGCCAGGCGCTGGAACCCCTGCTGGGGCCGGGCAAGGCAGACGGCCCCGTCTTCGCCCTCGAGGATCTCGGTTCTGGCGACGTCGGGACGTACGTCTGTGTTGTCTCGGACGAGTTGGAAACGCGCGAATCCGAGCCGTTCACCGTCTCTCTGGAGACAGCGCTCCCCGTGGCGCGCGGGGCCGCCCTGCTGTGCCTCGTGGCGCTGCTGGCCGTCGCGGGGGCGCTCCGCGCCCGGATGCGCGGCGCCGGCGCGGGCCGCGCGGCGGCGGCACTGCTGCTGACGGCGGGTATCTTCCTCGCGGCATCGGCCCCGGCCGAGGTGGCCGTGGTCTACTCGGCCCGGACGGAGTCTGGAAACCTGGGCGACGATGCGCTGAGGGCGCTGGCCCGCGAGCGCGGGTCCGTGGAGCTGTGGACCCCGAACCCCGATGGAACGCTCCGGCGGGACATCGTGCGCATGGGCGAGCCCGGCGTGGGCAACCCCCTGTTCATGACACGGCAGTCTGAGCAAATGGACGTGTGGGCCGCCAGCGGGGCCAAGTCCGACCTGCTCAAGGACGGATCCTCCATGGTGACCGTGCCCCTGGAGAAGGGGCTGGACATGGTCTACCAGCGCCCCAAGAGCCTGGACGGACCCACCTTTGAGGTGCGCCTGCTGCGCGGCGGCGAGGTGATCCTCACGGAGTCCTGGTGGGAGCAGCCGGTCGGCGACACCCTGCGCCCCGTCTACATCCGCATTGACGACGGGCGGAGGGTGATGGTGCAGGTCTTCGAGTACACCGACCTGCCCCCGCCGGTCCTGCCCTCCATGAACATCGTGAAGGAGGGCTACGGCGCCCTGCCCGAGGGCATGAAGCCCGTGACGCTGCCCGCCGCCCCGGCCGGGGACAAGGCGGAGGACACACAGAGCCGCGAGGTGCAGTTCGTCGTGCCCCAGCAGGGGCTCGACACCCTCGGGTTTGACACCGGGTGGATCCCCAGCGGCGGCATGGGCGACCCGGGCGGATTCGTCATCCAGCTGCGCGTGCGCGCGGCCGCCGGGTACAACTACGACGCGGCGGTCAACGGCATCGTCAGCCTCACGCCGGAAAACCTCCTCGGCGTGGGACCCGCCCGGGGCACCTGGGGCTTCTATTTCGGCGCCGAGTTCAGCCTGAAGGCCGCCGCAGACCTCTCCTGGATCCCCCTCATCGGCGACTACCTCGACCCCTTCACCATTGACATCCCCTACGTTCCCGACTTCAACCTGGTGGCGTCCGACCGCGACAACTTCAACAACTGGCTGCTCGACAGCGTGTCGGAGGTGCGCGACGACGCGGGCCGCACCAATGTCGTGAAGCTGGACATCATCGCCCTGGCCATCACGCAGGGCGTGCTTCCGGAGCTTCCGAGCTGGCTGCCCATCAAGCCCACGATCATGATCGGGCTGGATGTGGCCGCCATCGCCGACGGCAGCCTCACCTGCGACAGCATCTCCCTGACCGACGGAAACGCCTTCACGCAGGAGGCGCAGCAGCTTCCCGTTGTGGTGCCGCCGGAGGGGTACTCGGCGATTGCCTCCTACAACGACTACACGTCCCTGAATCTGGGGGCAAAAATCTACCCCTACTTCACCGCCAGCATCAAGGTCTTCAGCTGGAGCTGGGGCTACACGTATCCCAGCGCGGACGACCCCAACAATTTCCTGAACAAGATCGAATGGCTGCCCATCAGTCACACCAACTTCCCGTTCTCCGAGGCCGAGCTTAACTTCACCGGCCAGCCGTCGCCCGGAAACCCCAGTGACTGGTTTACCCAGAAGTTCACGCTGAGCACGAACGATCTGGACTTCAAGCGCGTCCGGTTCACGCCGAACCTCGGAAACAACTTCTATGTTTCCTGCCTGGAGAACCCCGTTTCGGGGTTCCGGACACCCGTATCCGGGGCAACCGTCGTTCCCCTGGGGCGCGACACCTTTGCCAGGGTGGAACTCACGGGCGGCCAGAAGGTCTCGCTCTACGGCCGGCAGTACGACGCCCTGTATATCGGGTCGAACGGCTACATCACCTTCGAGGCCGGCGACTCCACGCACGACAACACGCTGGAGAACCACTTCAGCCAGCCGCGCATCTCGGGCCACTTCACGGGGCTCAAGCCGGACGAGGGCGGCACGGTCTATTTCCAGCAGCTGCCCAACCGCGCCGTGGTCACCTTCGACAAGGTCGTCATCACCAAGGTGGGCATCGCCCTCACCGTCAGCTTCCAGGTGGAGATGTTCTTCGACGGGCGCATTGTCATCACCTGGCTCGCCGTGGACGACCCCTACGGCCTGGTTGGCCTCTCGCGTGGCGGAGGCCTGCCGGAGGGCTTTGAGAACAGCAAGTTCACCTCCTACGGGGGATGCCTGTCCGGCATCTCGGACGAGGGCGGCGTGCGGGTCACCTTCCAGCCGCCCGCCGTGCTCGCCCAGGAGCCCCGCTGGCGCCTGGACAACGGGCAGTGGCTCGCGAGCGGCATGAACGCCTCCGGAATCCTGGGCCAGCACACCGTCAGCTTCAACCACATCCCCAACCTGTGGCAGGCCCCCGCACCCGTGCAGCTGAAGCTCGCCATGCCGGACGCCTTTGTGTACCTTGAGCCCGTGTGGACACGGCAGCTCGGGACAGTGCGCGTCTATGTCGAGCCGGCAGCGGCCTCGTGGATTCTGACGGACGGGGACGGCGTGCAGCACACGGGAACCGGCGGCGCGGAGCTGACCGGAATCCCCACAGGGGACTGCGCCATCACATGGCAGCCCCTCCCCACCTACGCCACCCCGAATCCGCAGACGCAAACCCGCTACCTCTATCCGGACGCGTCGGCGGTCTTTAACGGCGTCTACCCGCCCATCATCGGCGAGGGGCGCGCCGACCTCACCATGATCCTGGCCCCCGAGACCGCCCTGCTTCAGGGCGCCCAGTGGCGGGTGAACGGCGGGCCTTGGCTGGACAGCGGGGTGACGGAGACCATTCCGGACGGGGACGGCACACTGGAGTTCACGGACGTGCCGGGGTGGACCGCGCCGGCCGCAGAGACGCTGTTCTTCACGCGCGACACCGCCACCACCCTCACCAGAAACTACGTCCGCCAGACGGGCACGGTGGTCATAGACGTTGATCCCGCCGGCGCCCCATGGACCCTGGTGGACGGCAACGGTGTCGAGCGCCAGGGAAATGGCGACATCACCATTCCCTCCGTCCCCACGGGCGACATTACGGTGACGTGGGGCGCCGTCTTCAGCTACTCGGAGCCGGACCCCAACCCCTTCACCGCCAGCCTCTCCAACGGCCAGACGCTGCGCATCACGGGCGCCTACGTGCCCGTGATCGGCGAGGGGGAGGGGATTCTCCGGGTCACGCTGCATCCCGCGGAGGCTGTGAACGCCGGGGCCATGTGGCGCGTGATCGGCGGCGAGTGGCGCAGCAGCGGCGGCATGGAGGCGGTGGCGGACGGCCCGCGCACGGTCAAGTTTCTTGAAATGCCCGGCTGGACCACCCCCGCAGACCTCGTGGTGGAGGTCGTCCGCGACCAGATCAACGACGCCTCGGCCACCTATGCCCGCCAGACCGGCACCGTCCAGATAGACGTGACGCCGGACAACGCGCCCTGGACCATGACCACAGCAGACGGCGCCGTGGTGGTCGGCGCGGGCGACGAGGTCTTTGAGGATGCGCCCACCGGCCAGGTGTCGGTGCAGTGGGGCCTGCTGGAAGGCTACACGGCCCCGGCACCCAATCCGCTGGCGCAGACGCTGGAGGAAGGGCAGACCCTGCTCTTCCCGGGTGTTTACAGCGAGAACATCGTGACGGCCGACTTCACCGCGTTTCCGCTGATCGGGCCGCTGCCTCTGGAGGTGACCTTCACCGACGCGTCCACGTCGACAAACAAGGACATCCTGGAGTGGCGGTGGTACTTCGGCGACGGCAAGTCGGGCACGGAGCGCAACCCCCGGCACACCTATCAGGCCGCCGGACAGTACACCGTCATGCTCACCGTCAGCACGGGGGAGGATGCGGACGTCGTGGTGAAAAAGCAGCACATCACCGTCACCCAGGGGCTGCCCGCCGCGGGAGGCCTGGCCTTGGCGGCCCTGGCGGGCGCGCTGGCCCTCGCCGGTGCCCGGAACGCGCGCCGGAAGCGCTGACAACCCCCGGATCCTCTGCGGGGCGGGACTGAACAGTCCCGCCCCGTTTTCTTTTGTTTTCCACCCAACGGGCCCATTCGCGGCGGCCCAAAAGGGCGGCTTGACACCCCCCGGGGCATCTGTTAGGATTGAGGTCAAAGAGGGCCGGAAAGCGGCCGGGTTGCCGCCCGTGCGCCGTCTTAAATTGGGGCGGTCCCTGTCGAAAGGCGCGGGCAACCTCATGTTTGCCGTGTGTGTTTTTATCAACCGGAGAGACTGCAAATGAACAGTGCAACGAAATTGAAACTCAGTGTGATGATGTTCCTCGAGTTCTTCATCTGGGGCGCCTGGTGCGTCACCCTGGCCACCTACCTTGGAGAAGGCCTCAAGTTCAACGGGGCGCAGATCGGCAACGCCTTCCTGACCATGGCCATCGCCTCCGTCATATCACCCATCTTCGTCGGCATGGTGGCGGACAAGTTTTTTCCCGCCCAGTATCTGATGGGCATCCTGCACCTGCTCGGTGCGGTGCTGATGTACGCCGCGAGCAGGGTCACCGATCCCGGCCTTTTCTTCTGGGTGCTCCTGGGCTACACCCTGTGCTACATGCCGACGCTGTCACTGGCCAACGCCATCGCCTTCAACCAGATGAAGGATTCGGAAAAGGAGTTTCCGCTGATTCGCGCCATCGGCACGAGCGGCTGGATTGTGGTCGGCCTGCTGATAGGCTATGCCCTGAAAGACGTCGAAAAGACCAACATCCCCCTGCAGATTGCCGCGGCATCCTCGCTGCTCATGGGCTTGTATTCCTTTGCGCTGCCCCACACGCCGCCCAAGGGCGCGGGCAAGAAGGTCACTCTGGGCGACATCTTCGGCATTGAGGCCTGGGGGCTGCTGAAGGACTGGTATTTCCTGGTGTTTGTGCTTGCCTCCCTCGTTGTCAGCGCCACGACTTCCTTCTACATCAATCTTGGAAACCTGTTCTTCAACCAGCAGAATCTTCCCTATCCCGCCGCGCTGATGACCGGCGGCCAGATATCCGAGTTTGTTTTGACCGCCCTGCTCGCCTACTTCTTTGCCAAGGTGGGGGTGAAATGGATGCTGGTCATGGGCATGCTTTCCTGGTCATTGCGCTACTTCCTGATGATGGGCGGCGCCGGCCCGGGATATGCGATGTGGATCCTTGCCATCATTGTTCACGGCTTCTGCTACGGTTTCTTCTTCACGGCAGGGCAGGTCTATGTGGGCAAGGTGGCGCCAAAGTCCATCCAGGCAAGCGCGCAGGGCTTTATCGCCCTCATTACCTTCGGCCTGGGCCAGGGGGCGGGATCAAAAATCTCCGGGTATATCATGGACATGAACACGGTTGATTCCGTCACCAACTGGTCCCAGGTCTGGCTGGTGCCCGCCGTGGTGTCCCTGATCGCGGGAGTGCTTTTCGCCGTGTTTTTCAAGGTAATACCCGCCGAGGACACTGCGGCGAACGCCCCGGACACTGCGGCGTGACCGGGCCGGACACCCAGACATTCTCATAATTCGCAAAATAGCTTGGCAAATCCGCCCCGGGGCGGCATAATGAACGCCCAAGGCGCCCTGCGCGCGCCTTGGGCGTTTCAGTGAGTTGCGGGGAATTCTCCCCTAAGTGGTCAACAAGGAGAACAGGCCATGAGACCCTCACACACGATGAAACTTTGTCTTGTGCTGTGCGCGCTGGCGCTTGCCGGAACCTTTGCGGGCTGCAAGCGGACGCCGGTGCCCAACTTCACCGCCGACCAGGTGGAGGGGGCCGCGCCCCTGACAGTGCAGTTCACGGACCAGTCCACCATCGGCAAGGCCAACAAACTCGTCAAATGGGAGTGGGACTTCGGCGACGGCGGCACCTCCACCGACCAGAACCCCTCGCACACCTACACCGCCGCCGGGACTTACACGGTGAGCCTGGTGGTGACGCACGACAACGGCCGAGGGGCGGAGATGATCAAGCCGGACTACATCACCGTCGCCGGCATCGCCGCGGACAAGACCACCCTTATGGGCTATGTGACGCTTCCCGGAGGCGCGGCGCTTCCGCTGGCCACGGTCAACGTTGGAACGCTCACCGCAACCACGGACTCCACGGGGCACTACGCCTTCACGGATCTCGACCCCGCCGCGGACATGGTGGTCCGCTTCTCGAAAGAGGGCCATGCCGGTAACGCCGTCGTGGTGGCGGGCATCGCGGGCGGCATCACCACGGCGAACGCGACGCTGAAGCCGCTGGCGGACCCGGTGCCGCTGGACGCGGCGGCGGGCGGCACCGTAGCCGACGGCCTGAGCAACACGGTGACCTTCGGGGAGAACGCCTTTGTCACCAAGAGCGGCCGCAAGTCCGTGGCGGGCACCGTGGACGTTAGCATCACGCCGCTCGACGTGACCGACGGCGACGATCTGGCGGCGTTTCCGGGCAACTTCCTGGCCGTGGGCTCCGCAAAGGACGGGGACACGGTGCAGCTGGAAACCTTCGCGCTGGCGGACTACACGGTGACCCAGGACGGCGAGGAGCTGGACCTGGCCCCCGGCAGCAGCGCCACCATCGAGCTTTCCCTTCCGGCCGGCACCCCGCTCGCGGGCGGCCAGAGCGTGCCGCTCTGGTCCTTCAACGAGGCCACCGGCCTCTGGGTGCAGGAGGGCGAGGGCCAGGTGGTCGCCTCGGCGCGCAAGGCGGGCGGGCTGGTGTACCAGGCCACCATCACCCACCTGTCCTGGTGGAACTGCGACGCGCCCCTTTCCGACAAGAACTGCGTCACCGGCACCGTCGTTGACGAGGCCGGCGCCCCCGTGGCGGGCGCGCCCGTGGAGGCGGCCGGCGTCACCTACAACGGCGTCACCTCCGGCGTGACGGGGCCCGACGGGCGCTTCTGCGTGGATGTGAAGCGCGGGGCCACCGTGACCGTCCGGGTCTACCTGCCCGGCGGCCGGGTGGTGGTCCGCGAGGCCACCGTCACCGTGCCCGACGCGGAGGCCTCCTGCGCCACCGGCGGCTGCGTTGACGCGGGCAGCCTCCAGCTCACCTTTGACTCCTGCGTCAGCGGCCGCGTCCTCGGCGAGGACGGCACCCCCCAGGCCGGGGTTGGGGTGCGGGCGTCCACCGGGAACACCGCGGTGACGGACGCCAACGGCGACTACTGCATGCCCGCACCCGCGGACATCCCGGTCTCCGTGTACGTCCTCGGGCGCCCGCCGGTGGTCGTGACCACGCCGCCGGCCGCCTCCTGCGGCGCGGGCGGCTGCGCCGTGGCGGACATCACGGTGGACTACCCGGAGGACGGCGATCTCGTGGGGACCCTCACTGTCAACATGGTCAACCGCACGGGGCAGACGCCGATCAAGGCGGGGGAAACCGCGCTTTCTGGCTCCGCCTCCTTCTTCTCCTGGGGCGGGGACGCGGAAGAAACCGGCCCGGTGACCTCCGACACCTGCGTGGTCAACCGGCGCACCATGCAGGACGGCGCGTGGGACATGGAGGACATCATGGGGAATGTGGGCGCGCTGGATCCGGGCGCGCCGGGAGAGATGTCCGCCAACGCCGCCGTCACCGCGATGCTGCGCCTCTCCGATGTGATGGCGGATGAACCCGCGGAGGAGGGCGTGCCGGACCTGACGCCCTTCTACTTCGGGGTGTTCGACTCCGAGACCGAGCTGCCCGGCGCGGGGGCGGACACGGTGACCTTCAGCTGGCCGGGCGGCGTGGACATCGGCCCCTTCTCTGCGTCGGTGCAGACGCCCGCCCAGATTGTCCTTCAGTCCCCCGCGGCGCAGGACATGTACCCCGACCATCCCGGTCTGGTCTCTTTCGTGGACATTGACCCCGCGCAGGACCTGCTGGTGCAGTGGGACGCCTCCACGCCCGCCGACGGCGTCATGCTGATGCTGAGCGCCGGCTTCGTCAACGAGGCGGACCAAACCTACGAGACTGGGTCGGTGGTGTGCACCCTGGTGGACGACGGATCGCACATCGTGCCCGTGTCCCTGCTCTCCCAGCTTCCTGTCAGCCCCACCCAGGGCATCGCGCTGAACATCGTCCGGATGAACCGCACCCAGGCGCAGGTGCCCCTCACCCGGGGCGGCAACGGCTGGGTCATCCTCCGCGGCGAATCCTCCTTCGCCGCGGCGGGCAAGCCCTCCTGGCTGGTGGGGAAGTAGAGAATCACGCCGGCACAGACACGCTTTTCCGGCCCCCGCCGCCGCGCGCGGCGGGGGCCGTCTCTTGCCCCTCTTTGTCCCGGGCGCGTATACTTGCGGGGCGCGTCCGGAACGGGACCGCTGGACGCCGGCGCGGCGTCTTCGAAACATTTCACCTCCACGCGGGGTTTTGTCTTTTCTTTCCGGGCGGTGTGATCATGGGCGGCAAGTCGGTAAAAGAACCTGTTCCGCGGCGGGCGGCGGGCCGAGGGAACGCGGCGCGCCCCTCCCCCGAGCTGGCCGCCGCGCTGGAACAGATCCGCGGCGCGTGGTTTGCCCGCGCGCTGGAACTGCTGGAGACCCCACCCCTCGCCGACACCCCGGACGGCCTCTACCACCGCGCCCTGGTGCTGGTCCTGCTCAACCGTTCCGGGGAGGCCTTCGAGGTGTGCCGCAGGCTGTGGCAGACCCACCGGGATCCCCGCGCGCGCGCGCTGGCCGGACAAATCCGCGCGCGCAAGGAGCCGGTTGCCGAGCCCGCCGCCGCGCCGTCGCCGCCGCGCCGCGTTCGCCGCCTCCTGCGGCGCGCCGCCGCCGTGCTGGCAATTCTGGCGCTTGGGGCGGGCGTCCTTCTGTTCGCACTGCTCGGCTACCCCTTCCTCCGCCACTGGCAGGAGATGGGCGCGCCTCTGCTCTCCGAGTCGCCCGCCGTCTCCCTGCCGGTGCTTCCGGCCGCCGGGGAGTCTTCCCCCGCGCCGCCGCCGGAAACGGTCCCCGACGCGTCCCCCTCCCTCGGCAGGGGTGTCATCGCGCTGCTGGACGGGAAGGCCACCGCCCCGTCCGACGGGGCCGAAGAGAAGAAGCCCGGAGAATGGAAAGAGGGGCTGCTGGGGGGGCTGCGCGCAGCCATGAAGCGGAGCCCGGCGGCCGCGGCCGAACACCCCGCGATGGTGGAATGGCGCGCCCGCACGAAGGGCATGACGCCCGCACCCATGCCGCAGGGGCCCGTGGCGTCCGTGGTGGAGCTTCAGCCGAACCGGCGCGCGGAGACGCTGGAGAACGCCGGGGGCGACCGCGCCACACTGGTCAACCTGAACCCCGCCATTGGCGCGTGGCACTTGCTCGAGACGCGCTTCGGCGGAAAGACCTCGGTCCTGCACCTGGAGTTGTTTCCACTGGAGGCGAGCCTCGGCCAGCGGCCCACGCCGCACCTGTGGTCCGGCGGCCTGGAGCTGGAACTGCTGGGCGAGCGGAAGCGTTTTGCCCTCTGGACCCCCGACCCCGCCAACGCGGACCGGCCCGGCGTGTTGGCGGACACCCCCGCCCTCTCCGCCGAGATCACCGCCGCCCTCCAGGGCAAGTCGCCGTACCATGTCCTGTGCGACGGCATGGTGCTGCTGCGCACCCCCCGGCCGGGGTCGGCCTCCGCAATGGAGCTGGCCACCGACGTCCTCCGGCAGCACCGCCTCGGCGAGTGGTTCGTGGACGCCATGAAACCCGCCCTCATTGACGGCGGCGAGGCCGGAGACGCGGCGGCGGCCCCCGCGGCCCCCTCTGAAGAGGACAAAGACGCGCCCCGCGCCGCGTGGCTCAAGCCCGCGGACACGCCGCCCACCCACCTGCCCAAGGCCCTCGGCATCGCCACCGACGCCGGCGACGCGCCCATGGCCTGCGGCCGCTGGTACCGCGCCGTGAACCATCCCGGCGTCCACGTGGGCATCATGATTCCCGCCCTGGCCGACGACACGGTGCTGGCATCCTACCCCGACCGCGTGCGCGGCGCGGGCGTGGCCGACCGGGCCTCCGCCGAAATGGCGAATGTGGCGTACATGCTGGCCTTCGACCTCGACGTCCACCGCTTCGGGTGGGCCGCCGGGGCGGAGCATCCCTCCGCCGAATGGTCCCCCCTCGCGTGGGCGGTGAAACAGACCGGCCCCGGCCCCGACGGGTTCAAGGCGCTGGCCCCCGTGGCTCCTGTGGGCGCGGTGCCCCCGTGGCTGGCCGACCGCACCGTGGCGGTGTTCGCGGGCGGGTTCAAGCGCAAGCACGGCGTGCTCAACGCCCACCCCTTCGGCAAGGTGAACAACGGCACGCACTACGGCTTCATGCAGCAGGGCGTCGTGCTGAGCCGTCTCTGGCCGGGCCTGGCGAGCGCGGCCATTCTCCCGGACGGACGCTTCGACCTGCTCACCTGGCCCGCCGGCGGGGAAAGCCGCCTCACGGAATTCCTCCACATACGCCAGAACGGCCTGCCCCTGGTCGAGGGGGTGGACGCCGCGGGCGTCCCCGTGCCCGGCGAATACGTGAAGGACTGGAAGGGCGGCGCGTGGTCCGGCAACGTCGAAGGCCAGCAGCTCACGATCCGCATGGGCATGGGCATCCAGAGGCACGGCGGCCGCAGCCGCCTGCTGCTGGGCTACTTCACCGGCGCCACGCCCAACGCCATGGCCCGCGTGTTCCAGGCCTACCACTGCGCCTACGCCATGCACCTCGACATGAACAGCCGCTCCCTCTGCCACACCGCCCTCATCACCCGCGACCCGGCCACCGGCGCGGCCCGCGCCGAATGCCTTCTGCGCGACATGGCCCCCGCCGCCGGCGCCCCGCTCCGGTTCCTCCAGACCGGCGACACCCGCGACTTCTTCTACGTCACCCGCGAAGGCTGAGGGCGGGCAGTCCTGCGCACCGGCCGTCGGACAGGTCCGACAGGTCTGACCGATCCGACCGATCCGACCGATCGGTCCGATGGCCCTCCCGTCCCTCTTGCATTCCCGCGTGCCGAGGCCCAATAATCGCCCTTCCGCCCGGGCACCTCCGCCGGGACGAAGACACCACACCCCTGGGAGTTTACGCGTGAAGAACAGGCATTCGAGTCACCGGTTCTGCGCGGCGTTGAGGGTCGCCGCCGCACTGGCGTGTTGTGCCGGCGCAAACGCCGCCGAAGGCGTCACCAACTGGCCAGACTGGCGCGGCCCCGCGGCGGACGGCCACAGCGCCGCGACGGGGCTCCCCCTGACCTGGTCCGAGACCGAGAACGTGGTCTGGAAGACCCCCCTCCATGACCACGGGTATTCGACCCCCGTCGCCTGGGACGGCCAGCTCTGGATGACCACGGCGAAGGAGGACGGCTCCATTCTCTACGCCGTCTGCGTGGACTTCGAGACCGGCGCGGTGGTGCACGACGTCGAGGTGTTCCGTCCCGAGAACCCGCAGCACAACAACCCCAACAACACCTACGCGACGCCGTCGGCCGTGGTGGAGGAGGGGCGGGTCTATGTCCACTACGGCACCCACGGCACCGCCTGCCTGGACACGAAGACGGGGGACGTGCTGTGGCGGCGGGCCGATCTGAACTGCGACCACATCCAGGGCCCCGTGTCATCGCCCATCCTCTTCGAGGACCTGCTCATCGTGCATCTCGAGGGCGGCGACGTGCAGTTCATCGCCGGCCTCAACAAGGCCACCGGGGAGACGGTCTGGCGCTACGACCGTCCGCGCGAGCTGTACGAGGGCGTGGAGCCCGCCTACCTGGTCAAATCCTACCAGACCCCCGTGATCGTCCAGGTCGGGGGCAGGCCCCAGATGCTCAGCAACGGTGCCCTCCTCGTGACGGGCCATGACCCGCGCACCGGCGCCGAGCTGTGGCGCGCCCGCTACCGCGACGACAGCACCATCTCCCGCATCGTCAGCGGCCTCGGCATCCACTTCGTCAACACCGGCGGCTCCCCCGACGCGCCCCACCTCTGGGCCATCCGCGAGGGCGGCTCGGGCGACGTCACCGACACCCATGTCGTCTGGAAGATGACCGAGGACGCCCCGCTCAAGGTGTCCCCCGTCCTCGTCGGCGACCTCCTCTACACCCTGACCGACCGCGGCGTGCTCCAGTGCGTCGAGGGAACGACCGGCGCCATCGTCTGGACCGAGACCATCCGCGGCGACTACGGCCCCTCGCTCCTCCACGCCGAGAACCGGATTTATATCCTCAACATGAAGGGGAAGACCACCATCATCGAGCCCGGCCGCGAATACCGCCCCCTCGCCGAGAACGCCCTCGACGGAAAGTTCGGCGCCTCCCCCATCGTGGTCGGAAAATCCCTCGTCCTCCGCAGCCGGACCCATCTCTACCGCATCGAGGGGGAATAGGGATAAGAGGATGAGATGCTGGGGACACGCGCCGAGGTGGCACGGGTCATCCGACCGATCAGTCGGATCCGACGGATCCGTCCGATGCTCCCTCGGAGGGGCGGGGAGCGCCGCCCCGCAGGCTATCGAAATAGGCCGGAGGCTCCAGCAACCCCAGCCGGTAATTCAAAACACGGTCAAACCCTCCCAGGAGCCGGCGGCGAGGTCCGGAGGAATTGCGCGCGAACGCGATCATCGCCGCAACCACCTGGTCATTGTCATACCCGATGTCGGGCAGCACATAGAACGCTGTCATCCGGGGGGCAAGGATTGCGCCGCGCATTCCCAGGTCAAACGGGACATCTGGCTGCATGATCGCTATCAAGTCGGGAATCGCCGATGAAGCCTCTCTTCCGAGAAACTGGAGCAGCGGCATGAAGACCTTTTTCGACTCCGCCTTTCTCATGGCGGCCGTCACATTGGCGGCAATCTCCGCACGGGAAACGCCCGCCTTGAGCATGAAGGGAATATCATCCATTCGCCCTTCCCGCCGCAGCGTGTTCAGCATCCTGTCCCGGACATCTTCCAATGGAATGCCGGCCGGCAGGGCGGCCTGCTGCGCCTGACAGGAGACGGTCGGGTTTTCATGGAAGATCAGGGACGTCAGTTCTTCGGAGCGGGCCTGGCAATGCTTTGCGAGGGCGGATGACAGGAAGGTGGGAACGGGGGGATCCGAGTATTTCGGCGCAAGCAGGATGTCGTTTCCCGAAGCGACGCGCGTCTTGAGGATGTGCAGAAGCAGGCTCTCCACACGGCGCGTTTCGTTCCTGGAGAAACGGGTGCTTAAAGAGGCGAAAATGCCGGCGCCCGCAACCCGGTCTTCCTTGTCAGAAAGGGCAGCCAGGACCGCCCGGCGAACCTTCCTGTCCTCAGGGGCGAGGGCGGGCAGCGCTTTCAACGCTGCGACGCGCAAATTCAAGTCCGCAGACGCTGTCAGCGAAAGAACACTGTCCAGCGCGAACCGGGCCCTCTCACCGCTTTGCGCCAGGGCCTCCAGAGTTTTTGCGCGCACCCGCGCATCGCCCCCCTCCAACCCCTCAGCGGCAACACGCAAGCTGTCGCCGCCGAGAGCGGCGAGGACGCCGGGCAGCCGGTCGGCGGCCGGGTGCGGAATGTTCCCGGAGGCGCGAAGCAGGTCCCGGTACCGTGCGGCGATCAGCGAGGCCGCCGAGGCGCTGGCCTTGCCCTGGGCCATCAGTCCCTCGGTGAAATCCTGCCCGCAGCCTTCCCCCTCCCACCCCAGGAGGGCGTCCAGAGACGCGGCGGTCACCCGGTCATCCTGGGGCAGCACCCTGGCGAGCGCGGCCGCCGCCGCACACCGGACCTCGGGGTCCGAATGCCTGAGGGCTGAGAAGAGTTCCGGCGCGGCTTCGGCGGCCGCTGCGCCCATTTCGCCGAGCCGCTGGATGGACAGCACCAGGAGCTGGGCGTCGTCTTTCTCCTGAAAAAGGCCCCGGAGTGTGTCCACCGTGAGGACTCCCTCAAAAGGGGGCGTTTTGAGCAAATGAAACGCCCCGTGGCGCACTTCCCAGTCGCGCGCATGCAGGGCTTTGAGCAGACGGGGGGCCGCCGGACGCGCCCGGTCGCCCAGCCCCTTCAGATAGCCAAGGCCGCGGAGCCTGAAGTATTGGAATTTGGAGTCCAGCAATCCTATGACGGTGAGGACATACTCCTCTTCGGGTGAGCGCGCCGCCGTGTCCGCCGGAGCGGGGCCGATGCCGGAAAGCCGGCGCAACACCTCCGACGCCTGCGGGAACAAGCCCATTCCGTCCTCTCCCGCAGCGTGCAGATGGGGGAATGCATACTCGCGAACATACGGGTCGGGAGAGGCAAGCAACTCGGATAGAAAGGCCCGTTTCTGATCCTGCTGGGCGGGCAGCACCGGAAATGCGAGCCCGAAAACCCCCTCATCAATCCCTCTTGCGGACCGTATGATGCCGCAGAAATAAGTGATGAGTTCCGGGGAAAGGGCGATATCGCCGGGGTCCACAGGCGGACGGGGCGATTTCTTGATGCTCCAGTCCAGCCCCTTTGCGACACAGGCTTGGACACGCACGCTGGGGTCGTTCAGGGCCTCCAGCAGTGCCGGCCGGATCCGTTCCGGGGGGAGACCGGTCATGCAGAGGGCGAAACCGAGTGTCATCCGCACCACTTCCGGGCCGTTCTTCAGCGCGTTGAGGCACGCGGGCAGCGCGGACTCCACACACGCCGCAGCCTCTGGCGTTTTGAACAGGGGGGCGCACAGGGCGTCGCATACAGCCTCCACGGCCACGCTCCGAACCTCCTTGTCCTCATCGCACAGCATGGCAAACGCGAGGGGCGCCGTTTCAGGCCCCAGATACAGAAGGGTCTGCGGCAGCCGTCGAGCGTAGAAGGACCGTTCCTCCGGCGAGGTCTGTTTGTATTCCTCCACCAGCAGCCGAACCACCTCCTGAAGGGGGGGAGGAAGCGTCGGCATTTCCGCAGGGACCTCGGGCCGGGCGGCCCCGCAGGCAGAAGACTCCCATTTGGAGAGCTCGCAGGGAAGGATGTACTCCGGGACGGCATAATGGCCCTGCGCCCAGCCGCAGCAGAGCAGCAACGCGGCCACCGGCCCCATCCAAGAACGTACCGCGCGCATAACATGCCTCCGATCCGCGAGGGACGGTTTTCACCGGGGGAAGAACACGCGGTCTATTCTGTCACGGGAGGCGACGGGCAGTCCAGCCTTCGGGAGCGCCGCACATCGCGCTGACGCCGGACACCAGAACACCCGTCTGACCGGTCGGACTTGTCGGACCGGTCCAACGGGCTGAGAACAGGCTGGTTTGCGGAGCGTGCTGCCCCCCCTACTCGCCTTTTTCCTGAAGTCGGATGAGGTTGAGCGCGCTGCCCGCCCGGTACCAGGCGATCTGGGCCTCGTTGTAGGTGTGGTTGACCGGGAACCGGTCCTCCGTGCCGTCGGCGTGGCGGAGGACGATGGTGAGCGGGGTGCCGGGGGTGAAGGCGTCGAGGCCGAGCACGTCCACAGTGTCCTCCTCGAGGATTTTGTCGTAGTCCGCCGGGTCGGCGAAGGTGACGGCGAGCATGCCCTGCTTCTTGAGGTTGGTCTCGTGGATGCGGGCGAAGCTGCGCACGAGGACGACGCGGACGCCGAGGTGGCGCGGCTCCATGGCGGCGTGCTCGCGGGACGAGCCCTCGCCGTAGTTCTCGTCGCCGACGACGACGGACCCCACGCCCGCGGCCTTGTGGGCGCGGGCGGTGGCGGGCACCTCGCCGTATTCGCCGGTGAGGGGGTTCTTGACGCAGTTGGCCTTGTCGTTGAAGGCGTTGATCGCGCCGATGAAGCAGTTGTTGGAGATGTTGTCGAGGTGGCCGCGGAACTTGAGCCACGGCCCGGCCATGGAGATGTGGTCGGTGGTGCACTTGCCCTTGGCCTTGAGCAGAAGCCGCAGGCCGCGCAGGTCGCCGCCGTTGGGCGGGAAGGGTTCTAGGAGCTGGAGCCGGTCGGAGCCGGGCCGCACGGCGACCTCGACCTTCGCGCCGTCGGCGGCGGGGGCCACAAAGCCCGGGTCGTCGCAGGAGAAGCCCTTCGCGGGCAGCTCGTCGCCCTTCGGCGGGTCGAGTTTCACGCGGGCGCCGTCGGCGGCCTCCACGGTGTCGGTCACGGGGTTGAAGCCGAGGTCCCCGGCGACGGCGAGGGCGGTGACGATCTCCGGAGACGCCACAAAGGCGTGGGTCTTGGGGTTGCCGTCGTTGCGCTTGGCAAAGTTGCGGTTGAACGACGTGACGATGGTGTTCGGCTCGTCGGCCGGCCCGGTGCGGTGGCGGGCCCACTGGCCGATGCACGGCCCGCAGGCGTTGGCCAGCACGACGCCGCCGATGGCGGCAAAGTCGTCCAGCAGCCCGTCGCGGCCGAGGGTGTGGCGCACCTGCTCAGAGCCGGGGGTGATGGTGAACTCGGCCTTCGCCCTGATGCCCAGGGCCTTGGCCTGGCGGGCGATGGAGGCGCAGCGGGCCATGTCCTCGTAGGAGGAGTTGGTGCAGGAGCCGATGAGGGCGACCTCCACCCGCTCCGGCCAGCCCTTCTCCTTCGCCGCGCCGCGCATTTCCGAGACCGGCGTGGCCAGGTCGGGCGTGAAGGGGCCGTTCAGATGGGGCTCCAGGGCGTCGAGGTCTATCTCGATGACCTGGTCGAAGAATTTCTCGGGGTGCTCCGCGACATCGGGGTCGGGGCGCAGGTTGGCGCGCTCGGCGCTGGCCGCGCGGGCCACCTCGGGGCGTCCCGTGGACTCCAGGTAGCGGGCCATGGCGTCGTCGAAGGCGAAAAGCGAGGTCGTGGCCCCGATCTCCGCGCCCATGTTGCAGACCGTGCCCTTGCCGGTGCAGGAGAGGGAGTCCGCGCCCTCGCCGAAATACTCCACAACGGCGCCCGTGCCGCCCTTCACCGTGAGGATGCCCGCGACCTTGAGGATGATGTCCTTGGCCGACGCCCAGCCGTTGAGTTTGCCGCGCAGGCGCACGCCGATGATCTTCGGGAATTTCAACTCCCACGGCATGCCCGCCATGACGTCCACCGCGTCCGCGCCGCCGACGCCGACCGCCGCCATGCCCAGCCCGCCCGCGTTGGGCGTGTGGGAGTCCGTGCCGATCATCATGCCGCCGGGGAAGGCGTAATTCTCCAGCACGACCTGGTGGATGATGCCCGCGCCGGGCTTCCAGAAGCCGATGCCGTACTTGTTCGACACGGAGGCGAGGAAGTCGTAGACCTCCTTGTTCGTCACGAGCGCCTCGGCGAGGTCCGCCGCAGCGCCCTCGCGCGCCTGGATCAGGTGGTCGCAGTGGACCGTGGACGGCACGGCGGCACGGGCCCTCCCCGCGCACATGAACTGGAGCAGGGCCATCTGGGCGGTGGCGTCCTGCATGGCGACGCGGTCCGGGGCGAAGTCCACATAGTCCTTCCCGCGGGCATAGGCGCGGGTCGGGGTGCCCTCCCACAGATGGCCGTAGAGAATCTTCTCCGCCAGCGTCATGGGCCGCCCGAGCACCTTGCGCGCCGCCGCCACCCGCCCGTCCAGCCGGGCGTACACCGACAGAATCATGTCCAGATCGAAAAGCATGGCTCTAACCCTCGTGTTGGCCCTGCCGTGGGCCCCATCCATGACCGTCCTCGGGGGAAACCCCCGGTCCGCCCCGCGCCATTCCCCGTGTCCAGCGTTAAATACTAGCACACGGGCCCCGCCCCCGGCGATGGCGCCGCCCACCCCGTCATGGCGAGCCCCTGACCGCCCGGGGGGCGGGAATGTCGTTGAAGAAAGGCGTGTCAGGCGTCAGATGTCGCGGGAGCCCCCGCACGTCCTTGGCGAGTCCGTCTGTCATGTGGAGTGCGGTGGCAGAGCGAAGCGGCGACACCGCTTTGCCCGGGGAGGATCCATGCCGCACCCCTCACGGCAGCTCTTTCCCGGGAACTAAAGCGGCGTCGTTGCCGCCGCACTCCAAAAGGA